>JAQSCR010000405.1 GCA_029945495.1 Pseudolabrys sp.
GTTATTTAGTGCTGCAAAAAGCAGCGAGCTTTCTGCCATCCTAAAATTCAAAAAAAACGGGCTGCTTAGAGCTTTTTTTTGGATTTCTTGCTGGTCTTCTTGGCCGCCCTCCTAATTTTTTCGTTTTCGACCTCTTAGCGACCGATTTTCTTTCATCGCTCGCTTCAATCTCTCGCGCCCACCGCTGATTTTTTACTGGCCGGTAACCGCCGCCCTCCGGAAGGTCCGAAGAGGCTATGATCGCCGCCTGCGCAACATCAGCGACCGCCGTACCGGCAGCCTTTATTGAATCGCTAATTTGCCGAAAAGCCGATTTGTGCTTTGCCATAACGACCTCCAAGAATGAACTGGGACGATAGAACGATTCAACGAGATGAAAAGGTCCAACCGAGACGCAATTTCGCTTTTGGGCTGGGACCAGACATACAACGGCTGGCAAAGCGTATAACCGGCAACCACCATCGGCATCTAAACTAAAAAAGAAAGCCGCATTTCCTTATCAGTGCCTGTTCGCGTTCAAATGTGGACGGCAAAATGAAAAGAAACTCGCCAAAAGATCAATAAAATAGATACGCATTTAGCGAGGTGCGGGTCATGTTCGCCCGAGACGACTAAGCTTGGCTGCGCACGGATTGATACCACCATTGCGACGAATAAACTCTTCTAGCCTTTCCGAATTGGGCTTACTTTTTGCCGCAAACTTTAATACGGCGGCATACTTGATTCGAGCCTTTGGATCGACGCTCTTCCTAGAGCTAGTACACGTGATAACAGCCGAAAACGGCTCGACATCCCCTTCGCGGCCCCATCCCTTTAACCGCAACGCCCGGCTCGCTCGGTCAGCCGCCTGGTTTTCTGCTCCCCATACACTCACCAAATCAAGAACCGCGGACAAATATTGATAAACAGAAAATCGATCATGCTGTCGTCGCGACTCTTTCCAAATACCGCGAACTCGTTTTAAATCCTGACGAAGTGCATTATTCGAATATGGAAGCGACGGCGAAGATGTTGTCCAACACCGGGGCGATAGTCGGCGGCAAGCCGTAGTCTTCGCCGACAATGGCAACGCGCAGCACGGGCGAGATGTGTTCGCTATCCTTGTTGGCAGCGAGGCGCACGCCGTGACCGATAGCGGCGGCGGTTGCCGCGAGTACCACGGAGGCGGCCGCCATGCCGGGGAAGAGGGAGGCCAGTTGGGGCGGCAGCGTAGTGGTAGGAGGCAAACACGGCGATTGCACCAACTGAACTTTTCGTGTCTCAAAAGATCAGCGCAGAACCCGTTGCCGAAAGTGTCGGGTGAAAAGGGGTGCAAAGGGCACCAGTCTGTCTCTGCAAACTAAATTAGGGAAAAAACGCGTCGCAGAAAACATTGTAAATACAAAAGCTTATGGCGCGCCGGTCAGGACAGACCGGCGAACACGTATGCTATTGAAATAACGTCTGATTCCAAGTCAAGCCGCTTAATAAGAGACATTCGCCCGCTCGGGAGAAGCGACGCCTTGGGCGGAATTGAACGCATTCGGGCAAGATGCGCCGAAGCAGCCGTCAATACCGGTCGGGCCGGAACGGCGCATGATCGATAAACGGCTTCTCGCCCGACATAAGCTCGGCAAGGATCCGCCCTGTAACAGGACCGAGCGTGAAGCCCTGATGGCCATGCCCGAAATGCGTCCATAAGCCTTTGTGCTCTTTGGCAGCGCCGACAACCGGCAACATATCCGGCATGCAAGGACGCGTTCCTTCCCATGGCCGGTTCTCGACCGGGGCACCGAGGTCCAAGAGTTGCCGCGCCGCCTGTTCGGCACGCCGCAATTGCACCGGCAGCGCGTGCGCATGCTCGCTGCTGAGGTCGGCGCCGGTCGTGATCCGCAGCCCCATCGTCATCGGCGCCATGGCGTAGCTGAAGGCGTCATCCCTCAGCGGCAGGTTGAGCGTCGTTTTAGGACGATAATGGATATGGTAGCCGCGCTTGCGGACCATCGGGAACCGGTATCCAAATCGACGCATCAATTGCGGCGACCAGGGGCCAAGCGCAACGACGATATGTTCGGCTTCGAGCGCGCCATCGTCGGTACTCACGCTCCAGCCGCCAGCAGCCGTCTGCCGCAAACTCGCAGCATCTCCAAGAGCAATCGTTCCGCCCAACCGCTGAAAGAGAATGGCATAGGCGTTCATCAAGGCGCCGGGATCGCCGATCGTCCAGGCGTCGAGCCAGTGGATCGCGCCGGCGCCCGTTTCAATCAATGCCGGCTCTGCTTGCGCAAGCTCGGCGGGCGAAAACGTCTTGTAGGCAACGCCATATTCCGTGCGCAGCTGTTCGGCAGCCGCCACCGCCATGTCCATCGACGCTGTCGACCGATGCAGGGCACGAAACCCATCGCGTCGCACAAGATTTTCGGCCGACGTTTCGGCAATCAGCTTCTGATGTTCCGCGGTCGCTGCCGATATGATCGTGGAATAGGCCGCCGAAATAACCTGATGGCGTTTCGGCGCGGAATTCCACCAGTATTGCAGAAGCACACCTGCCTGCTTGGGCAATGACGGCAGATCGTAGTGTACGGTATTCGTCCTGCCCAACGCGATCGCCATGAGTGTCGCGAAATCGCGCGGCATGGGATAGGGCTTGACGGCTTCGCCCTGGATGATGCCGGCGTTGCCGTAGCTTGTTTCCAGCCCGGGCCCTTTCCGGTCGACAATCGCAACCGACCATCCCCGCCTTTGCAATTGCAGCGCTGCGGATACGCCTGCCATCCCCGCGCCAAGAACAATCGCATTGGGCATGACATGCTCTCCGGCTTATCTGCGTGCTTGAGCGTTAGGACTCGCGTTCAAGGGCTTTCCCGTCCTGGCTATTGAGGAAGGCATTGCCGCACTGCGTGAGAGAGGCAGGCCTCGCTTCGACCCTCAATCGCCTGCCTGAGCATCGACGCGGCGGCGCGACGTATCAGATCGACGTGATCATTCCGCCGTCAACGCGGAGCATCGTCCCGGTGATGTATGAGGCCGCCGTGCTTGCCAGGAAGACGGCTGCGGCGGCGAATTCATCGGCAGTGCCGTAGTTGCCAATTGGTATTTTTGCGATAGAGGCGGCACGGATGGCATCGATCGGCTTGTCTGAGCGCAAGGCGTTGCCGGCGTCAATCTCGTCGACGCGTTCGGTATGGATGCGGCCGGGAAGCAAAACATTGACGGTCACGCCATCTTTCGCGACTTCGCTCGCCAGCGTCTTGCTCCAGGCGACGACAGCGGCGCGGACAGCGTTTGATATGGCCAAATTCGGGATCGGCTGCACGACGCCAGAAGACGCGACGATAATGATGCGGCCAAACCGGCGCTCAATCATCCCGGGCAGCGCATGGTCGGCAATCCGTACAAGTCCAACGAACATGCACTCAAAATTCTTGCGCCAGATTTCTGGCGCGATATTTCGCGCTGGACTGGCGGGCGGGCCGCCCGAATTGAGAACCAGCACGTCGCAGCCTCCTTGAGTGTTGACTACCGATTGCCACAAGGCATCGACACTCGCCAGATCGCCGGAATCAAGTTTGTAGCCTTTTACGTTCTTTCCAATCGTCGCGGCGGCGACGGCGGCATTCGCTTCATCGCGTCCGGTGACCCCGACATTGGCGCCTTCAGCGGCAAGGCCCGATGCGATCGCGCGTCCAATGCCACGGGTGGCGCCCAGCACGAGCGCTCGTTTTCCATCAAGGTTCAAATTCATAGTTTCAATCCAGTTCTCTCGACCATGCGGCCCAACAGCCATTCAATTTCCACAATCGCCTCCGGAGACAATTTTGCCATCGGTTTGCGTTGTGTGTCCGACGCGATGGCGCCACGCTTTTTAAGCACATACTTCCGGACTGCCAGGCCGATGCCAGCCTGCTGTTCATAGCGCAAATACGGCAGGTGGGCGTCGAAAAGATCGTGGGCTTCTTTCCGTTTGCCCTGCTGAATAAGTTCGGTGACACTGACAAGCATTTCCGGGAACGCATATCCGGTCATGGCGCCATCGCCGCCGCGGCCGATCTCCTCTGGGAGAAACAATCCGCCATTGCCGCAAAGAATGCTGATTTGGCGCAAACCGCCGTTTGAGATCATTCGGCGTATCGCGGTGATCTTTTCAAGACCGGGCCAATCCTCGTGTTTTAGCATGATGCACGACGGATTTTCTTCAATGATCCGCTTTATGACCCCGGGTGTAAACAGAACACCGGTGGACAGCGGGTAGTCTTGAATCGCAAATGGAATGTCCGGCCCGATCGCCTCGACGACGGACCGATAATACGTAACGATCTGGTCGTCGGTTTTCAGAGTCGGCACCGGCGCGATCATCACGCCTGCTGCGCCTGCGTCCATCGACGCGCGCGACAATGCCGCCATCGGCGCGAAGCCGGGTGCGGACACGCCAACAACCACGGGCAATTTCGTCCGTTTTGCAACCTGCCTGACAACGGCAATGGATTCGTCATGCGTGAGTTTTGGCGCCTCGCCCATCATGCCGAGCAGCGTCAGGCCAGTGGCTCCGCATCCGGCGTAGAAATCAACCATGCTATCGACGCTGTAGCTGTCAATCGCGCCGGTGTCCGTAAAGGGTGTAACGGCGATGACATATACGCCTGCAGTATGGGCATCAAACATCGAGATCTCCGCTAAGTATCCCACTTGTATACACGGGGAGAAGTGATTTAGGATAAGTTAAGCTCTCGATCAAGCGCCACCCGACCCGATCAATCAGGAGAATGACGATGGCTCGAAAATATGTGGCTATTGCTGCCGCTGCTTTGCTTATGGCGGTTGCGCCGGCAGGTGCTCAGGATGCGCCGTTGCGCACGGGGGTAGACGGAACGTTTGCGCCCCACGCTATGCCAAGCTTGTCCGGCGGCATTGAAGGATTCAACGTGGATCTGGCCAACGCGATTGCCAAGAAGCTCGGCCGCAAGATCGTGATCGACGCGGCGCAGTATTCCGGCCTTCTCCCGGCCCTTCAGGCCGGAACCTATGACTTTATTATCGCTCCAACCACGGTCACCAAGGAGCGCGCAGAGAACCTTTTGTTCACCGAAGGCTATCTCAACACCGACTTCCAATTCCTGGTTAAAAAGGGTGGACTCAAGGTGCAAAAGCTTGAAGACTTGAAAGACAAGGTCGTCTCGGTCAACAAGGGGTCGGCCTACGATTCGTGGGCACGCGAATTGCAGCCGAAGATCGGCTGGAAGGTGGAATCCTTTGGGACGCAAACCGACGCCGTCCAGGCCGTTCTCGTGGGACGAGCCGACGCCAACGTAGCCGGCAATACGGTTGTCGCATGGGCCGTCAAAAACAACCCGCAACTCGAACTGTCCTATTACCACTCGACCGGCTTAGTGTGGGCGATTCCCTTGCGCAAAGACTCGATCGAGTTTCGCAAGACCCTCGATAATGCGATTGAGTGCCTGAAGTTGGACGGCACGATTGCTACGCTGCATGAAAAATGGTTCGGCGTTAAGCCAAAGGAGGGGTCGGCCGCTGTGACCGTCTCTGCTGGTTACGGCGTGCCCGATATGCCCGGATACGATCCGACGGCGCATACGCCAGCATGCAAGTAAGCTGATCCACCGCTCGAGCACGGCGCCCGGTCCTCGATCGGGCGCCGAGTATTGCTATAAAATTCAGCAAAAGAACAATCGCGCATCTGATGACCGTACCCCCTTCGATTTTACAGATCCGCGGCCTCCACAAGAGTTTTGGTAGCATCGAAATTCTGCACGGAGTCGATCTATCGGTGAAGGAACAGGAGCTTATCTTTTTGATAGGCCCGTCCGGGTCCGGTAAAAGTACGCTTTTGCGATGCTGCAACAGGCTTGAGGAGCCGTCCTCAGGTTCGATCATCGTCGACGGCATAGATTTGATGGCGCGCAATACCGATATCAACGCCGTCCGCCAATTGATTGGCATGGTCTTTCAGTCATTTAATTTGTATCCACATATGACCGCGCTTTCCAATGTGACGCTGGCCTTGCGCAAGGTTCTCAGAAAGCCCCGCAAAGAAGCGGAAGAAATCGGGCACAGAGCGCTTGCACGGGTAAACCTTGCCGAAAAAGCCGGGGCCTATCCGAATGAACTATCAGGCGGTCAGCAGCAACGCGTCGCCATCGCCAGGGCTCTGGCGCTTGAGCCGAAGGTCATGTTGTTTGACGAGCCAACATCGGCGCTCGACCCGGAACTGGTCGGCGAGATTCTGGAGACGATGCGGGAACTGAAGGAATCTGGCATGACGATGCTGGTCGTCAGTCACGAGATGCGATTTGCCCGCGACGCTGCCGACCGGGTAATTTTTATGGATCATGGCGTCATCGTTGAAGAAGGGCCTCCTGAAAAGATATTCACCAGTCCCACCGAGGCGCGCACCCGCTCATTTATCGAGAAATTGACACGTTGAGGGTGCAGATGGACGGGTGGTCGCGGTTTACCGATACTTTTTTCAAACCCGAGCTGATCGAGCGCTATCTGCCGTCGATTGCCAGCGGTCTTGTGGTGACTGTCGAGATTGCGCTCGCCGTTATCGTGACCGGCCTCACTCTCGGCCTGCTGCTGGCCGTTGTGCGTACATTCCGGGTCAGCGTTCTTAGCTTCGTGATCGTTATCGTCGTTGATGCCTTTCGGGCGCTTCCGCCGCTTGTTCTGGTTCTCATCGTATTTTTCGGCCTGCCCAACGTCGGCATCAATGTGCCGTCCTTCGCGGTACTTTGGATCGTGTTGTCATTCGTCCTTGCCGCCTTTGCAGAAGAGATCTTCTGGGCCGGAATCTTGTCGGTGCCGAAGGGCCAGTGGGAAGCGGCCCGGTCGACCGGCCTTGGCTTCTTGGGGACGCTAACCCACGTCATCCTGCCACAGGCAATCAGGCTGACGGTTCCGCCGATCACTAACCGGGCGCTGGCGATCACAAAAAACACCGCGCTCGGCACGGTCATTGGCGTTCCTGAGATCTTGAATCAAGCGTCGACCGGCCAGTCTTTTGCTGGCAACGCAACTCCAATGATGATGGGCGCGATCGCGTATGTGTTGCTTTTTATCCCTGTCGTCATTCTGGGCCGCTGGATAGAAACACGATTTGCCTGGGGGCGGGCCTGATGGACGCCTTGCTGCAGCAGTTTTTCAACTTTGAGATCATGGCTAAGGTACTGCCGCTGCTGCTAGGCGGCCTGAAGCAGACACTGATCATTTGCGTCATTGTCGTCCCGCTCGGCCTGGTTGGCGGACTGCTGCTGGCGCTGCTTTTGCGGGCGCCGTTCCGCGCGGTTCGATGGGGTGCGATTGCGACGATTGATCTGTTCCGGGCCATTCCGCCATTGGTCTTGCTGATATTCGTTTATTCGGGTTTGCCATTTGCGGGACTTCGCATATCGCCACTCACCGCTGTGTCGGTTGCGTTCTTCCTCAACTCGTCGAGCTACTATGCCGAGATCTATCGGGCGGGAATAGACAGCATTGGCCGCGGGCAATGGGACGCGGCCCGATCGACCGGGCTGCCCATGTTCGATACGCTTACATTTGTCATTCTGCCACAGGCCATTCGAAACGTGCTTCCGGATTTAATTTCGAATACTGTCGAAGTCATAAAGCTGACTTCGATTGCAAGTGTAGTCGCTTTGCCCGAGCTGCTGTATTCGGCCGATATGGCAAGGTCGATCACATATAATACATCACCGGTCGTCCTTGCGGCGTCCATATACCTGATCATGTTGTGGCCGATCGTGCGGCTGGTGAGCCGGCTTGAAAGAAGAATTGCATCATGACGGCAGGCTATGGGAGCGCCTTATGAATCGTATAGCCTATGTAAATGGCGAGTTTGTTCCGCTTCAGGATGCGAAGATTTCGATTCTCGATCGCGGCTTTCTATTTGCCGACGGCATATACGAGGTGTCCGCGGTGATCGACAGCCGTTTGGTGGATAATGTGACGCATATGCAGCGTTTGCTGCGGTCGGTTAAGGAAATCGATCTTCCGCTCCCGGAAACGATTGAGCGGATCGTTGAAATTCAAAATGAATTGATTCGCCGCAATAGACTGACCGAAGGTACGGTCTATATTGAGGTGACGCGCGGCAGCGCGGAGCGCGACTTTGTGTTTCCGATGGTGACGCGCCCGACGCTGGTGATGTTCACGCAACAACGAAGCATCATCGACTCGCCTGCTGCGAAAATCGGAATTGCCGTGAAGAGCGTCCCGGATATTCGATGGGCGCGTCGCGATATCAAAAGCGTTGGCCTGCTTGCGCAGGTGCTCGCGAAACAGGCTGCCCAGGCTGAAAAATGCCAGGAAGCCTGGATGATTGAAGATGGATTCGTCACCGAAGGCGCAACTTCGAGCGCATTCATCATTACGTCCGATCGCGTATTGGTCACGCGACCGAACTCAAACTCAATTCTGCCGGGCTGCACCCGAAAGGCAACCATCCTATTTGCCGAGGAGCAGCAGATCCGGATTGAAGAGCGGCCTTTCACGCTTGTAGAAGCCCACGCCGCGGCGGAAGCATTCATGACAAGCGCGTCGGCTTTCGTCACGCCAATCGTACGTATTGACGGGCGCGACGTTGGCAATGGCAAGCCGGGACCGCTGACAAACCGGTTGCGTCAGATCTATATCGAGTTTAGCCGCAAGTCTGCTTAAGAGGAGGTTTCATGCGTGTATTGAGGGTCGGTGGCGCCCAGATGGGGCCAATACAGAAGGCCGATAGCCGCCAGGCGGTTGTCGCGCGAATGGTCAAATTGCTTGATCAAGCGAAGGCGCAACAATGCGATCTGGTCGTTTTCCCCGAACTCGCGCTGACAACTTTTTTTCCGCGTTGGTATATGCCCGACCAGGCGGAGGTCGATACCTGGTTCGAGCGTGAAATGCCGAACGCCGCGACGCGGCCGCTGTTCGACAAGGCAGCGGCGTATAACATTGGGATGTCGTTCGGTTATGCCGAACTGACGCCTGATGGACACCATTTCAATACGTCAATTCTCGTTGATCGTAGCGGCAAGATTGTCGGTAAATACCGAAAAATCCATCTGCCGGGCCACGTTGAATTCGACCGAAAGCGCACCTTTCAACATCTGGAAAAACGATATTTCGAGCCGGGCGACCTTGGCTTTCCGGTCTGGCGTGCGATGGGCGGGATTCTCGGCATGTGCATCTGTAACGACCGGCGATGGCCAGAAACATATCGCGTGATGGGTCTGCAAGGTGTTGAGCTTATTACACTCGGTTACAATACTCCGGCCGTGAACTCACAAAGAGACTCAGAAGGTCCGGAACAGAGGCTCTTCCACAATCGTCTTTCACTGCAATCGGGCGCCTATCAGAACTCGACCTGGGTCGTTGCCGTCGCAAAGTGCGGCACGGAGGACGGTCACCCCATGATCGCAGGAAGCCTTATTGTTAACCCCGACGGTGAAATCGTCGCTGAGGCGAAAAGCGAGGATGATGAATTGATCGTCGCTGACTGCGATCTTGATGCGACAATTTTCGGCAAGGAGACGATTTTTGACTTCAAGCGTCACCGCCGCATCGAGCATTACGGCCGTATAACGGCGCAAGCCGGCATTGTGTTGCCGCCCGAAGCGACATGAGCGCGCCATTCGATCAGAGTTTTGCAACCCTTCCGATGAGTGATCGGTACAAGCTGCTGTGCGGTCTCGTTATTCCGCGCCCGATCGCTCTCGTCACGACGCTGGGGCCGGCCGGCTTGGTCAACGCCGCCCCGTTTTCGTTCTTTAACGTATTCAGTGAAGATCCGCCTTTGGTCGTTCTCGGCCTGCAATCAAAGCCGGATGGATCACTGAAGGATACGGCCACGAACATCCGCGAAACCGGTTGCTTTGTGGTCAATCTCGTCGACGCGTCACTGGCTGAGCGGATGAATATCTGCTCAATTGATTTTCCGTCCGATGTGAGTGAGATCGACATGGCCGGTTTGAGCACTGTGCCGAGCAGCGCGATCGCGGCTCCGCGTATCGCGGAAGCGCCGGTGTCTTTGGAATGCCGGCATTACCTGACGCTCGAAATTAGCCGGGAACGGCGATTGTGCATGGGCGAGGTTCTGCATGTCCATGCTCGGCCGGGAATCGTTGACCCGGCGCGGCTTTATGTAGATGTCGACAAATATCAGCCGGTAGCGCGGCTGTTTGGCAATTATTACGCCACGCTTGGCGAGAAATTTACATTCCAACGCAGAACGTATGCGGAGTGGAACGAGTCCGGCGCTACGACGCCTGGTTCAGCCGGACGGTCCCGAGCGCCATCGTGACGGCAGCCTGGGTCGGATCAATCACCGGGATGCCAAGGGCTTCCTCGAGGGGCTGCCGATGACGGGCCATGCCAGCGCAACCCATGACGATAGCGTCGGCGCCATCCTGTTCCTTCAGGTCGCGGGCAACACTGAGCATGCGGTGGAACGTATTCTCGCCGGCCGCCGACTCGGCCACCGACATTTCCAACGCTCGTTCGCCGGCAAGGCGATCCACCAGTCCCATCTGCCGCAAATATCGCAGATGGCGGGCAATCGATCTTTGTCGGATGGCGATGACGCCAAAATGATCGGCACGGCTCAGTGCGGTCAGAACCCCGCACTCTGCGATGCCAAAGACCGGCCGCGCCGACGCTTCGCGGCACACGTGCAGGCCTGGGTCGCTGTAGCATGCAATGACACACGCGTCGGCGAAGTTATCCGACTCAACCAGCCGGCGCAGCGGCATCGTCACGCTCTCTACGTCCGCTTGGGTCTCGATGCCAAACGGTCCTTCGGCCAACGTCGAGCAGAAGATTTCCGGACCATCGGAAAAACGAAGCGGCTGCAATGCCTCTTCAATACCGCGCGTGACCCCCGGATTAGAGTTCGGGTTGATGACGTGAATGCGTACCGATCGCCCGCTCATTTAAAAAATCCTCTCCAGACGCAGTCTATATACAGGACGGACAACAATCTGTCACGAGACAAGGCTGGAACTTACAGCGTGTTCGTAACTATGAGGGGCTTCCCATGAAACCGTATGATCTCGTTATTCGCGGCGGCACTGTCGTCACCGCTGTCGATACGATGCAGGCAGATGTTGCCGTTCGCGATGGGACGATCGTCGCGATCGGTCTCGACCTACCAATGGCCCGGCTAGAGGTCGACGCGAGGATGAAGCTCGTGATGCCCGGTGGAGTGGACACGCACAGTCACATTGAGCAGCGGTCGGCCTCCGGGCTGATGAATGCCGATACCTTTGAAAGCGCGACAAAAGCTGCCGCGTTTGGCGGGACGACAACTGCCATTTCATTCGCCGCCCAGCACGTCGGCATGAGCCTTGCAAAAGTTGTCGACGAATATCATGAGTTGGCTCAACGTGGCGCCGTGATCGACTACGCCTTTCACATGATCATTGCCGACCCAACCGATGCCGTCTTGACGCGTGAATTGCCGCTCCTGGTGAAAGCCGGGCATTCCTCGATCAAAGTGTTCATGACTTATGATCGGCTAAGGCTGGACGACGAAAAGCTACTCGATGTTCTCATGGCGGCGCGCGAGAATAGTGCGCTGGTCATGGCACACGCTGAGAACCACGGCATGATCGCTTGGATGGCCAAGCGGTTACTTGATCGGGGCTATAGCGCGCCGAAATACCACGCGGTTGCACATCCTCGCGCGTCGGAAGCGGAGGCCATTAATCGCTTGATCAGTTGCGCGGCGCTCGTCGATCAGCCGATCATGATCTATCATGTCTCGACGGCTGAAGGCATTCGCGTGATCAGGCAGGCGCGAGGAAATGGTCTGAAGGTTTACGCAGAGACATGCCCGCAATATTTGTTCCTTACCCGGCACGATCTCGACAAGCCGGGCACAAGCGGCGCCAAGTGGATGTGTAGCCCGCCCACTCGGGAAAGCACCGACCAGGAGGCGCTGTGGCAAGCATTGGAGCGGGGCGACTTGCAGACCGTATCGTCGGATCATGCTCCTTATGCTTACGATAAAACCGGCAAGCTGGCGGCCGGATCGCAGCCGAACTTCAAGCAAATTGCCAATGGCTTGCCCGGACTGGAAGCGCGGCTCCCGCTGCTATTTGACGCGATGGTGTCGAAGGGGCGGTTCAACGCTAATCAATTTGTGGCCTGGACGTCGACCGAGCCGGCCAAGTTATATGGACTGCACCCGCGGAAGGGATCGATCGCCATTGGCGCCGATGCCGACATCGCCATATGGGATCCACGCAAGAAGGTCACATTCTCCGATCGGACCGTGAAGGATCTGACGGGTTATACGCCGTGGGCCGGTCGGACCGTGCAAGGTTGGCCAGTGACGGTGATCCGCCGCGGCGACGTTATCGTCGACGGCGGCCAGATAAACGCTAAGCCTGGCAGCGGTCGCTTTCTACCGCGGCCCGCGGGATTTGCCGCCCAACCGCTCGGCCGGCCGTCGCCCGAATTCGACCCGGCTACCAATTTCGGCGCCAAACTGACTGGAAAGAACAATTAAATTTTCAGCGGCTCAACAGAAGCGCCTTAGCCGTTCGATGATGGAATTGCGTACGTTGTCAATATGCAGTTGCATGGCTTCGCGCGCCCGCTCGCGATCATGCGCGGAGATCGCATCGATAATGGCAATGTGTTCAATGCAGCCGGGTTCAAAGCGGTCCGGCACGACGGCCATGTCGAACATTCGCGTTCGCAATTTCAAATCGACGATAATGCCCGTCAACACACGATTACTCGCCATTCGCGCGATCTCGACATGCAAACGATCGTCAATAGTCATATGTTCACTTGGAGCAGGATGACAGCCCTCGCGAAACCGCACCAGAGTCTCGCGAATCTCGGAGAGCTCGTCTGCAACCGATCCTTGTTCGGCTGCCAAGCCGGCGGCCTCCACTTCGATTAGCCGCCGGATGTGGAGGATTTCCATAACTTCGCCGGCCGACAGTTGACGGATAACCGCACGACCGTCGCTGTCGCGGGTCACAAGGCCATCCGCCGCAAGGCGCGCAATAGCCTCGCGTACCGGAGTACGCGAAATAGACAACGTTTCTGCCAGGCTGTTTTCGAGAAGCCTGCCGCCTGCGGGCAATGTTCCGTCAAGTATCATCGTCCTAAGACGTTGATAGGCAGACTCGCTTAAGGTCGACAAATTGATCCCCGGGCGGTTTATCCGTTGCGAAAGCATGATATTGTATCATTATACAAACTCAAAGCATTGATGGATTTTCGTGCGTGATGGGGCGGTAGCGATTGATCGATGGCGGACATCCGATCAGTTCGGCCTCTCGCGACCATTTGATGCCTCGTCGTCCACGGCCCAGGTGAAGAAACAACCACGGCCTTCACGCGCTACGGCATCGATAATCTCACGGAACTCGTCAAGATGGTCAAAGCCGATCCCGACCTGCTCCGGCACTACACGCCAGCCGAGTGATCTTGGCGCGGTCCTCACCGGATGCTGACGGGCCAACGGCGCCAAGGCATTTCGATGGTTCAGTCAGGTTGAATTCCGGAGGCCTGCCGGCATGGTGCATGGGATGAAACGTGCCGCCTGAGCCGGCCAGAGCCTCACCCAGCCCCGTTTCACCCGACGGCCAGCGTGTGGGGGGTCACCTTTCTGGCCTTGCCCTCTGTAGGAACCCTGTCGGCCGCCGGGCTGCAGGGCATCAGAAATATTTTCAGGCCGAGGAAGAGGCTGGAGCCTGAGTTCGGAGGATGCTTTTGAGGTCACGCATCTCTTTCGACTCAATAGACCGCATTTGAGTGTTTTGATGAGTTTCCGCGACTACCAACAAGACCAACGAAGACCTACGCGTACCAGCGAGAGCAGCGGCAAACCAACAGAATACCAAAGATAATTATTGTCACACCCCACGCACTGAAGCTGCTGCCACCAAGCGGCGGCTTGCATCGGCGACCTTTTCATCAATTTGCGTCGTTGAAATTGCGCCTGAGACGCGCGGCGCGCCCCTGAAGGCCCGGATGTCAGTCGGGCGTTCCACTTCGGAAGGCACCCTGTCGATTGGTTGGAGACGGGCGCGGCTAGGATGTTTCGCGGAGGCTGACGCACACCTTCCGGCACATCGACGGCTTTTGCCGATATTGCGATCGACCAGTTCGACGAAATGCTCGCGCAGTCAGACAAGCAGCCACTGGCGCTCGGTATCACGATCCATAGCTTCATCGTCGGTCAGGTCAGCCGTTCCGCCTGCGGCAATTCCGCCGCGTTCTCGAGCATATTTCCAGCAAGTCGGAGTCGATCTGGTTCGCCACGTCCGGCCAGATCGCCGAGCACTATGCGAACCTGATCCCGCCGCGGTGACCGGAATGGCGCGTTCAATATTGCGCCGCTGAAGGGCTCGAAAGGGCAAAGCAATGTGGCCACCGCGCTGCCGCGCGCGCCGCAGTGAGCGGGCTTTCAAAAGGCGAGCCGACGTTTAAAGGCCTCCAGGCAAACCCACTTACGCGCGTATTGCGCGCATCCGATCTAAAGACGATGATGTGCCTGGAACGCTCTGAATCTGAAAAACTCTGATCCGCAGCGCAATATCGCGGCGATGGTGGCCTGGGCCGAAAATAACATATGCGCCAAAGGGTTAGCATAGGTTATGCTGCGGTCCGCAGGACATTGTCGATTGGAAGTGTCGACTGAATAAGGGGGACGCCCTCCTGCTGTATCGACGGGCTGCTTGAAAGCAAAACACGGCGTGCGGATGCTTTATCACGATCTCCAAAGCCTGCGTATCTTCCTCGCGGCTTGCGAGATGCGCAGCATGAGCAAAGCGGCAGAAACGCTCAATATCGCACTTTCGGCAGCGAGCCGCCGTTTGAGCCTCCTGGAAACCGAATTGGGGACGCCATTGCTCGTGCGGCGGCCGCACGGCATCGAGCCCACGGCGGCCGGTGTGACCATGATGAATTATGCGCGTGACGTTCTCCGGCTCGGCGACCGTTTGAAAGTCAGCCTGGACGAACATCGCTCAGGGGTCAGAGGGTACGTTCGTGTTAGCGCTTCGAGTTCGGTCCTTGTGCAACGCTTGGCGAAGGACCTGTCTCAGTTCGTCCGCGAAAATCCACAAATCAAGATCGATCTTGAGGAGCGGCCGAGCGCGGCGACAATTTTCGCGGTGCTGAACAAGCAGGCGGACATTGGGATTATTGTGCACGACAATGAAGTCGAGGGCCTCCAGATCGTCCCGTATTCAGGCGATCGTCTCGCAATTGCGGTGCCGAATGATCACCGACTTGCCAAGCGAAGAGAGCTCAGGTTTGCCGATATACTAGGTGAAGACATCGTCGCTCTCGAAAGTGGCACTGCGACGAACAAGCTGTTGACATCGCGTGCGATAGAACTGGGCAAGCCGATGAAGGTGCGGGTCCAGGTGAGAAGTTTCGAGGTTATGTGCCTGATGATCAATCAGGGCCTCGGCGTCGGCATCTTGCCCGAACTCGGGGCGCGGCCGTTGTCCAAGGCATTGGGTATTAAACTTGTGCGGCTGGCGGAGCCATGGGCGCAGCGGCAATATGCAATCTGCGTGCGGGCGCTGGAAGATATTGAGGCGCCGAGCAGCCGTTTAATAGCATTTCTGACGTCGAACGCCGAAAAGGAACTTGGCGGCTCCGAACCCGTCGCCAAGCGAAAACCGCGGCGCCGGTAGATTTCGAATTCGGCGAAATGAGTATCGCGGGAATTGTAATTCCGGGCCCGCCTGAACCCTCCTAACCTGCCCCCAGAAGGGGCGCTCGATGTCTTTTACCGTTCCGTTGCCGGGCGATCACGACGACCTGCGTCAAGCGGTTCGGTCGCTGTGTGCCGATTTCCCCAACGCATACTGGCGCAAGGTCGATGCCGAGGCCGCCTATCCAGAGGACTTCGTCGCAGCTTTGACGGCGGCCGGCTGGCTCAGCGCGCTCATCCCGGAGGAGTATGGCGGGTCGGGGCTCGGGATTTCCGACGCGTCGATCATTCTTGAGGAGGTCAATCACGCAGGCGGCAATTCCGGCGCATGTCATGGTCAGATGTACAATATGTCGACCTTGCTGCGCGCGGGCTCGGCCGAGCAAAAGGAACGTTACCTGCCACGCATCGCCAGCGGGGAAATCCGTATCCAGTCAATGGCGGTGACCGAGCCGACAACCGGCTCCGACACAACGCAGTTGAAGACGACAGCAGTCCGCAAGGGCGATCGCTATCTCATCAACGGCCAGAAGGTCTGGACGTCGCGCCTGCAACATTCGGACTACATGGTGCTGCTGGCGCGGACGACGCCGATCACCGAGGTGCGAAAGCGCTCGGATGGGCTGTCGGTGCTGCTGGTCGACGTGAAGCAAGCGATGGCGAAAGGGATGGCCGTCCATCCGATCCGCAACATGGTCAATCACGAGACCAATGAGGTCTTCTTCGACAATCTCGAAGTCCCGGTCGAAAACCTGATCGGCGAGGAGGGCAAGGGCTTCAAGTATATTCTTGAAGGCTTGAATGCCGAGCGTACCCTGATCGCAGCCGAATGCATCGGCGACGGATACTGGTTCGTCGACAAGGCTGTCGCCTATGGCAAGGAGCGTGTCGTCTTCGGCAGGCCCATCGGCCAGAACCAGGGTATCCAGTTTCCGCTTGCTCAGGCTTACGCCAATATCGAAGCGGCCAGCCTGATGCGCTTCAAGGCGGCCTGGCTGCACGACAACGGCCATCCTTGCGGGGCGGAGGCCAACATGGCGAAATTGCTGGCCGCCGATGCGTCCTGGCAGGCGGCCAACGCCTGTCTTCAGACCTTCGGTGGCTTTGGGTTTGCCGCCGAGTATGATGTTGAACGCAAGTTCCGTGAAACGCGGCTTTACCAGGTCGCGCCGATTTCGAGCAATCTGATCCTGGCGTATCTCGGCGAGCATACGCTTGGCCTGCCGCGGTCATATTAGCAGCCATGGGCAACAACCCGCGCTTTGCAGATTGGTCGCAGCTCTCGGAGAGCGATCGCATGACGGCGGGTAAACAGTGCCGCAATCGTGTGCGCGGGATCGGCTGCAAGCTGCATGCGGTCGTGGACGAGTTGCCGCCGCAGCCTGCTGTTCAAGGGGCGCTGTCCGGCTTTCCTTATGTGGCCAAGGATATGATTGCGACCGGCGTGACCGCGCCGGGCTGGGGCTGCGTTGCGCCTCTCAGCGAGGCCGGTCCGGCCGCCAGCATTGTTGATCGTCTCTCTGCCGCGGGCGCATGTCTGATCGCGACCGCTGAAATGACCGAACTGGCCTATGAGCCGTCCGGGATAAACGCCGTTCGCGGCAATGTTATCAATCCCTGGAACGGTGTGTTTGCACCCGGCGGATCGTCAAGCGGCTCGGCCGCGCTTGTGGCATCCGGCTGTTGCTTTGCTGCGCTCGGCTCCGACACCGGCGGTTCGGTGCGGATTCCGGCGCACTGCTGCGGTGTCACGGCGCTTAAACCGACCTGGGACGGGATTGCGGTCGAGGGCACAATGCCGTTGTCGCCCAGCCTCGACACGATCGGCATTCTTGCGCGCTCGGCGTCGGATATCGCGCTGGTTTGGGATGCCTTGTCACCTGGCGGCGCCATCCCCGACTTGAATGGTTCATCTGCGGCGGTGCTCGATGACGCGTTCGCGGAAAGCGAACCCGAGATTGCCCGGCTATGCCGGAATGCCGTCGACCTGTTGGCCCAACAAGGTATGCATCTTGTTGGGCGCGCCGGCTTTCCGGAAGACGCCGACCGCAATGTACTGGTGGTGATGCAAGCCGAGGCTGCACGCACACACAGCGCGCGGCTGGATGACGGCAGGATCGATGCGGTGCTGCGCAAACGACTCCGCAAAGGTCTTGCCATTACCGACGGCGAACTGACGGCATCGCTGGACAGCCGCGAAAAATGGCGCGGTGAATTCATATCGAAATATCTCGGCGATGCTGCGATTGCGCTGCTACCGGTGATGCCGGTCAGGACGCCCCGCATCGACGAGGTCGACCCGCTATCCCCGGCGTTTAAGGCCAAGACATTGTATGCGCTCAGCGGCTTTACGCGCTTCGTCAACTATCTTGGCTTGCCGGCCCTTGCAATTCCTGTGGGCTTCGATGACCGTGGAATGCCCGTCGGGTTGCAACTCGTCGGGCGACCGAACAGCGAAGCGACGCTGCTGCAGATTGCAATCAGGTTTCAGGCGAAGACGGATTGGCATGGCCGCATACCCAGCGGCGTTGTTGCCGACATTGCTGCGGAGAAGGGAACGACTGCGTGACTGTACCCCAGGGATCTTCCGCCCTTGCCAATCTCCGGATTCTCGATCTGACGCGCGTGCGGTCGGGGCCCACCTGCTGCCGCATATTTGCGGATTTCGGCGCCGACGTAATCAAGATTGAGGCGCCGCCGGGCGTCGATCCGAACGAAGGGATGAGCGGCCGGCGCGACGGATCCGACATGCAGAACCTTCACCGCAACAAGCGGTCGGTCACGCTCAACCTGAAAGCGCCTGCAGGCCTTGCCTTGTTCAAGCGGCTGGTCGCGACTGCGGACGTTGTCGTTGAAAATTTCCGCCCCGATGTGAAGGACCGGCTGGGTATCGCCTACGAAGATCTCAAGGCGATTAATCCGCGCATCATCCTGGCGTCCATATCCGGCTTCGGTCAGTCGGGACCTTATCGCGGGCGGGCCGGGTTCGATCAGATCGCGCAGGGCATGGGCGGTCTGATGGGCGTTACCGGGTTGCCTGGTCAGGGACCCGTCCGCGCCGGTATCGCGGTAGCTGACACGGCCGCGGGGCTCTATGCCGCCATCGGCATATTCGTCGCATTGTCAGAGCGCGAACGTTCGGGCGAAGGTCAATGGGTCAGTGCTTCGTTGCTGCAGGCGCAGATCGCCATGATGGATTTTCAAGCTGCCAAATATCTGGTCGACAAGGTGGTCCCGCAGCAGGCCGGCAATGATCACCCTTATTCGACGCCGATGGGAGTCGTTAGAACATCGGACGGTTTCATCAACATCGCGGTTGGCGGTGAGGGCCAATGGAAGTTGTTCTGCACCGCCATAGGCCGCCCGGAATTGTGGGATGATGCACGCTATGCGACACAGGACGTGCGGCTAAAAAATCGAAAAGCATTGAATGCAAAGCTTGCCGAGGTCTTCGCCACGCGTCGATCAGCGGAATGGCTCATGGCGTTGGAGCAAGTGGGCGTTCCGGCGGGCCCGATCTACATGATGAATGAGGTCTTCGACGATCCTCAGGTGCGGCATCTTGGAATAGCGGTTCAGGTGCCGAAAGCGCCTGACAGCGCGGACGCAGGGCTGACGCTGGTGGGACAGCCGATGGAACTGTCGCGAACTCCGTCGGCTTTCACACGTCTGTTGCTCGACGCCGGCGCGGACAACGACGACGTTTTGAAGAAGATTGGCTTGAATGACAGCGAACTCGACGCGTTGCGCCGGGAACGCGTTATTTAGGCCTCAGTAGGTTGCCGGAGTTTCTGGCGAAAGTTGAACTCATGCCACGGAGAGTGAAGATGCAGATGCCGAAAGCGCTTAAAAAGTTGAACTTGCTTGCGAAGCTATCGATTGTTGCCACGACAGTCGGCCTGATGCCATTGCCCGCCAATGCCGTCGGCCCGGAGCCCGCGCCGCTTGCTGCGCCCGTCGAACTGACCGTCGGCTATCAGAAGGTCGGGCATCTTGCCCCGATGATCCTGATCAGCGACGAACTGAAGAAGTTAGGTGTCAATCTGAAGCTTGTCGAGTTCGTTCGTTACGCCGACGCGCGCACCGCGCTGCTGGCGGGTTCGCTCGATGTCGCGTCTGTCGGCCCAGCCGATCTCGCCATCGCGCTTGCGCAGGGGTCGACCAATATCGTTGGGCTGATGGGCGTCGGATCGTCGCCGAAATATGTCATCGGCCGGAATGGCGTGAAGCTGGATACGTGGGAAGACCTCAAGGGCAAGAAGATCGCGATTGCGCCGGGCTCCGCGGTCTGGTTCCAACTTGCGGCCACGTTGGTTGAGAAGGGCGTTCCCTATAACAGCTTCGAGGCCGTCAACATTCAGGGTGGCGGCGCGAACTTCGATCAGGCCCTCAAGAAGGGCGATGTCGACGGCATCGTCACCTGGGAGCCCTTCGAGTCGATTCCCGTGATGGAGGGCTACGGCTACTTCGCGAAGAATCTCGAATACGGTTCGTCGAAAGCAGTCGGTGCTGAACTGGGTCTGTTGGTCGCGTCGAAGACCGCGGCCGATGGCAAGAAAGCCGCCGTCGAACGTTTCGTCTGGGCTTATCTCAAGACGCAGGAAGAGCTTGCAAAGTCGCCGCAGAAATTTGCAGAGGCCTATGCCCAGCTTTCCGGCATGGATCCGAAGGTTGCTGCCGAAGCGGCGAAAGTGATCAAGCTCGGTGAAGTCGTTTCACCGGACCAGATCAAGCGCCAGGCAAAGGCCTTTGCCGATCTTGGCGTGATCCAGAAGGACGTATCGGGCCAGGTCGATGCGAACTGGGATGGCTCGTTTGTCGCGAAAGCATTGGCCAAGTAGCTTGGTCGCTTAGTCGCCAGTGCGGCGGCAGAGGACGATGACGATATGTCGAGTTCGACTGAGCGCGTAAGCTCTGACACTGGCGGCAAGCGGGACACTGTCTCATCATGGACCGGCGTTTCGCTTGCCGCCCGCCGCGGCCTGCGCACGGCCGCGCTGGCGATCCTCCTGCCGCTGGCGGTGCTTGTCATTAGGCCGTATGCGGGCCGTG
>JAQSCR010000406.1 GCA_029945495.1 Pseudolabrys sp.
CGCTCTATCCAGCTGAGCTACGGGCGCCTGCCGCACTGCATAGACCAAACCGGCTCAAGTCGCAATAAAGCGGCAACGGGCCATATTTAGCTGGATTTGGTAGGAGCAAGGCCCGTTTAGGCAAAGGTCGGACGTTCGAATCGTCTCGGGCGCGCCAGTGAGCCGCGTGCCGCTGGCGTGCCGGGCGATCTGGTAAACGCGATCAGGCCCAACTACTCTTGAATCACTTACCAAGGGCGGTTCAAACCGCCAGCCACTGACAAAGACAAGGCGTGCTGCGGCAAATGGCCATCAAGAAATCTGACCTATATTCCTCCCTTTGGGCCTCCTGCGATGAACTGCGTGGCGGCATGGATGCCAGCCAGTACAAGGACTACGTCCTGTTCATGCTGTTCATCAAATACGTCTCCGACAAATACGCAGACTACGACGGGTTCGAGCCCCCAGTCGTCATCCCCAAGGGGGCAAGTTTCAAGGACATGGTCGCGCTCAAGGGCAACAGCGACATCGGCAACCTCATCAACACGCAGGTCATCCAGCCGCTCATTGACGCCAACTCCCGCTTGGCCCGTAGCGATTTCCCCGACTTCAACGACTCGAACAAACTCGGCGACGGCGCACAAAAGGTCGAGAAGCTCGGCAATCTCATCGCCATCTTCGAAAACCCCGCGCTCGATTTTTCGAAGAACCGCGCCGAGAACGACGACATCCTCGGCGATGCTTACGAGTATCTCATGCGGCACTTCGCCACCGAGAGCGGCAAGAGCAAGGGGCAGTTCTACACCCCGTCCGAAGTCAGCCGCATCATGGCGAAGGCCATAGGCATTTCGCCGGCCAACTCCATTGCCGCCACCACGGCTTACGACCCCACCTGCGAGCCGCAGGGGAAGCGCCGGGCCGCCTGACTCACCAGCGACCTTTATATGACCTTACGAAGCTCGGGGCCTGCAATCTAATGTGGATGATGTGGCCCGGGCGTGCCGCTGGCGATCGGCACACGCTGCAGGTGGGCTGCGACTGCTAGTTTACAAGGACTTCTAGGGAAGGGGCTCTAACTCCCAGTCAGCTTCGGAGGGCAGCGGTCCATTTAGCAGGCGCTGCCGGCGCTTCCCATCTACGGCACGTAATGCAGAGCCGGTCGATCCAGCGATCAGGACAACCCACTAGTGCCAGCGCATGGTCGAATGCGTGCTAATGACCGGGCCTGACCAATCGCTCCCAAGCCAAATCACGCTTGCAATTTTCGTTACCGGACGGTTAACGAGGGTTCCACAAGGCGCTCTGTTATCTCTTAACTCACTATTTGCTTTGCTTAAGAAAACGGCACACTCGACAATTTGCAACAATGCCTTACTAATTGTTTTAATTCATATTCCTAATCATGCTTGAGTTCTTATCGGTCCAATTTGGTGGTATGGGAAAGGGCGCGTCTGGAACTCCATCCATGGAGGTCGTGCGCGCCGTTGACAATTTATCCACTCCGGGAGCCGCGTGGCACTCTCGCCCAATCCGATTGCTCATGCTTTTCGGCATCTCGTTCGTCGTAGCTATTGCAGCAAGCACTGCGATCTTGATTTTTCATTTACGTGATCGCGACTTGGCCAATAGCGAACGCGAACTGAGTAACACTGTGCTCGTTCTCGCTGAGCACACTGATAAAGCTTTTAAATCTCTGGAGCTCGTTCAAAGCGCCGTCGTAGAGCGCATACAGTCGCTCGGGATCACTTCAAGCGAGGAACTTGAGCGCAACATGTCTGGTCAGGACGCGCACTTAAGGTTCAAGCAGCAGATCAGCGGATTGAAACACGTAGACGCCATTGGCCTGATAAATGCGGATGGTGAGTTGGTCGGCGACTCCCGCTCTTGGCCGATTAGACATTTCAACGTTGCGGATCGGGAATACTTCCGTGCGTTTAAGTCCAACCCAGACTTAACTTCATTTGTAGGCGAGCCCATGCATAACCGCGAAAGTGGAGCATGGACAATTACTCTCGCACGCAAGATTTCCGGGCCAAACGGAGAATTTCTTGGGCTCGTGGTCGGCCTAATAAAGATGCAGTATTTCGAGGAGACCTTCGGAGCCATCACCCTCGATTCGGATAGTTCAATCTCCCTATTCCGCCGTGATGGCACACTGCTCGCGCGCTACCCGCGCGTTGATTCACTTATCGGACGCTCATTCGGTCCGCACGTGTTATTTGCTACACTGCTCGAGCATTCCGATCATGGCGCGGGCCGGCAGAAGGGTGTGATTGACGGCGAAGATCGGCTCATCGCCGCTCACGCCGCTGCTCATTATCCAATCGTCATAGCCGCGACCACGACAGTTCGCGCAGCTCTCGCGGGCTGGAAACAGATAGCGGAAATTTTGGTGGGCCTAGGATTTTTTGGGATGCTCGCCGCAGGCACCATCATTTTGCTCATCGCACGACAGCTAATGCTACGAAATAACTGGTCCCGGCAAAGGCTCCAGTTGCAAAAATCGCAACTCGATATGGCCATCAACAACATATCGCAGGGTCTGGCGATGTTCGATTCATCGACCCGACTTATTGTATGCAATCAACGTTACCTTGAAATGTATCGATTATCGCCGGAGATCGCGCGGCCCGGCTGCACACTCCTTGAGCTTCTCAATCATCGTGTTGCAACTGGAACGTTTTTTACCGATGATCCCGAACAATACATTAGCAGCCTGATAGCTGCTATCAAAATGAATAATATCATACCCAAAACATTATCTATGCGCGATGGCCGCATTATCACCGTTATAAATCGTCCTACGCCAAATGGTGGATGGGTAGCGACCCACGAAGACGTAACCGATAAAGTCAATGGCGAAAAAGAGAAAGAAAATCAGAAGCGTCAGAATGAAATAGCCCTGAGCAGCATGCTGCAGGGACTTTGCATGTTTGATGCTGAGCAGCGTTTGATCGTCTGCAACAAGCGCTTTATCGACCTATACGGATTAAGTGACGAGCACACCAGGCCCGGCACCCCGCTTCGCTCGATCCTTCAGTATCGAGCCTCCGTCGGGAGTGTTCCGGAAGACCATGAACACTACTTCAAGAAGCGGCTTAGCCAGATATCGATAGGCCAGCCCTATTATGTCACGACTCGCCTGCAGGATGGACGCTACATCTCCGTTGTTACCAAGCCGCTGGCCGATGGCGGGTGGGTGGCTACCCACGAGGACGTTACCGAAATCAGGAGATCGGAAGATCGAATCGCGCACATGGCCTACCACGACGCGCTGACCGGTCTGCCCAATCGCGAGCAGTTCCGCAAACAGCTTGTACAGGCGCTCGAGCGTGTTGGCCGAGGCGAGAATTTCGCGGTGCACTATCTCGATCTCGATAATTTCAAGACTGTGAACGATACACTCGGGCATTTAGTCGGTGACGAATTACTGAAGGTCGTCGCTGACCGACTGAAAGGTTGTATCAGAGGTACAGATACTCTCGCCCGTTTGGGGGGTGACGAATTTGCAATTATTCAGGCCGCCATCGAGCAACCATCGGACGCCGCTCGACTGGCAATGCGAATCGGCGAGGCGATAAAGGGATCGTACGACATTACAGGTCACCAACTCGTCATGGGGGCCAGTATCGGCATTTCCATAGCTCCACGCGACGGTGGCGAGCCCGAGCAACTGCTCAAGAACGCGGATCTGGCCATGTACGGGGCCAAAGCTGATCGGGGCGATACCTATCGCTTTTTTGAGCCAGAAATGGAGCAACGCATTAAGGCGCGGATTGCGTTGGAATTTGAAATGCGCCAGGCGATCGTGCGCAACGAATTCGAGCTTTACTACCAGCCGCTCGTCAATCTTCGCGACGGCAAGATCACCGGCTGCGAAGCCCTTCTGCGCTGGCATCATCCCCAGCGCGGATTGGTATCACCCGCCGAGTTTATCCCGATCGCTGAAGAGACGGGTCTCATCAATCAACTTGGCGAATGGGCGCTAAAAACAGCTTGCGCCGAAGCAGCGACCTGGCCGGACGACATCAAAATCGCGGTGAATGTCTCACCGGTGCAATTCAAGGACCAGTCACTAGAACTGACGGTCGTCGGCGCTCTCGCGGCGTCGGGTTTGCCAGCAAGCAGGCTGGAGCTGGAGATTACCGAGTCGGTTCTCATTCGCGACCACGACGCAGCGCTCGTCAAACTGTCTCAACTGCGGGAGCTTGGTGTGAAGATTGCACTGGACGATTTTGGAACAGGCTACTCCTCGCTGAGCTATCTGCAGCATATTCCATTCGACAAGATTAAGATCGACCGTTGCTTCATCAAGAATATTTCAAATGAAGACGGCTCGACCGCCATCGTGCAAGCGGTCGTCAATATTGCTCAATCGCGCAACATCGTTACCGTTGCGGAGGGCGTCGAGACGGAGCAGCAAAAGGAATTGCTCCGTACGCTGGGCTGCACCGAGATGCAAGGCTATCTGTTTAGCCGACCGCAACCCGCCGCCGAGATACACCAGCTATTCCTGGAGATTAGAATAGACGCCGAGCGCGCGGCCTAACTTTTTTCGATAATGTCTGAGTTGGCGCTTGAGCGAATAGGCAAGACGCCGCGCTCGGCCGAATGAATCTGAGGCTCATTTTGGGCCCTCTGGACTAGGTATTCCGGGATTTGAGCCGTGGGGGTAGCGGCAGCCCACCAAGGCTCCCCGGCGATTCTTATTTGGTCTTATGACGCTTGTGGGCTCTGCCGGTGAGAATGGTGTGGCCCGGCAGTGCCGTTCGCGACAGGCAGGCGTGGCGGTCGTGACGTGACCCCTGATTCAAAAGGGCTTCTAGGGCAGACCCGCTAATTCCCAGTCAGCTTCGGAGGGCAGCGGTCCATTGCGAATATCTATGTCGGGGCACGCCGGCGAGATCATCTTGGGGAAAACTCTGCCGACGTGCCCGGTGCATAGTAGCCTAAGACCTTTTATCGCCTCAAGCCTCCTTCAAGACCAATAGTCGATTCAACCGGCCATCTGCGCTCAGACGTCGCAAAATTTCTTGCTAAGTGGGTTGAAACAAACCGGTCCAAACCCGGAAGGATTGCAAAGGCTGTGGGTGAGACAGTTCATGACGCCAGACTCTCGGCGGCGATCTATAGGGGCTGTCCCATTAGGAAAGCCCTAAGCGACAAACTCAAACCGTGGCTGATTTCGAATGGGTTTACAGGGCCGACTTAATCTGCGCCAAGGGCTGGACGAATAATTGCTCACGCCCCAGCCTTCATAGGGATAACGCCCCGAGAAAAAATACCGGACTTCGTGTTTCGCACTCCAATGGTCGGACGATGGTCAGCCCAACGTCGTCTTCTCAGCGAAGCGTGTATTCAGATGAGCTACGGGCGCCTTGGCGACCTGAATAGACCAAACCGTCACAGGTGGCAGCGGGCCATATTTTGCCCGGCTGGCTATGAAGATACTCCATCGTCGTCGGCTGCCTTTGCTGGCGCCATGTGAAGAGCGATTGAACCTGTCGTCAGTCCACATACTATGCCTGCGAGCGTATGAATTCACCTGAGGGGCCGGGGCCGAATTTCCGAATTGAAAAACGACAGAAAGCTTAAATTGCCGACAGCCGATGAGGCGTGCGCGGCGCTGGGCCTTGTTCTGGCCAGCGAGGCATTCCGCGCCTCGCCGCAGCTTGCGGCCTTCCTGGAATTCGTCGTTAAGGCGGTGCTTGAAGTCAAAGGCGACCGCGTCAAAAGTTATACGATCGGCGTGGAGGTCTTGCGCCGTCCTCTGAACTTCGACCCGCAAACCGACCCGACCGTTCGTGTCGAGGCCACGCGACTGCGGCGCGCGCTCGATCGCTATTACGCGGGTCCCGGTCAATCGGATGCGGTCGTCATCGAATTGCCGCGCGGTTCCTATGTTCCCACATTCACGTATCGCGCCAAAGGCAGGGATCCTCAAATAGGAGAAAAGGCCAAGCGGGCTGCGATCCGCCGTGGCTTCTGGGTGGCCGGTGGATTGCTGCTTGCCGCCGCCGCCGTCGGCGCTTGGTTCGTATTGAGCCATCGCGTCAGCGGCAACAATGTGGCAGGCGATTGGCCGACACGTGCCGCGCAACTGCGCCCGGGTAATGGAATGCCGACGCTGATGGTGCCGAATTTCGAGACGATCGGCACGCCGCGTGACAATACGGTGTCGGCGGCGACGCTACGGCAAAAAATGCGCGACGCGTTCTCGCGCTTCGAAACCATCAACATCCCGGCTGATTCTCAGGAACCCAGCCAGTCGGTCGAATACCGACTGCTCGGCTTCGTCGACTATCCCGGCGATGGCGGTGTGCGCGTCCGCCTCAGCCTGCTCGATGTCGCCGAGGGCAATGTTGCGTGGACCCAGACCTTCATGCCATTGCCGGGCGAGGATCGCGAGGAGATGGAAAATAGAATCGCGTCCGAGGCGGCGACGATGATATTGCAGCCCTCCGGAATTATCCGCGCGCGCGACTACAATCGGTTTCTCGTCGGCGGGCGAGGCGATGCGCGCTATCGGTGCCTACTTATAACTTCCGACGCGTTTCGTTCGTTTTACCCCGATGCGCACGAGCGCGCGCGACATTGCCTCGAGCGTCTGATCGCAATCGATCCGGGTTTTGGCATCGGCTATTCGTATTTGGCCGGCGTAATTAACCAGGAATGGGCTTTCGGCTTCGGGAGATTCGGCGACGATCCGGACGCGTTGGATGCTGCGTTGACGTTGGCGCGGCGAGGAGTCGAGCTTGGTCCCGACAGCGCGCGGGCGTGGCATATTCTGAGCACGATACTGTTCAACCGGCGCGACGTCCCCGCGGCTATCGCCGCGATGCAAAAATCGATGGCCCTCAACCCGTACGACACCATTGTTGCCGCCGACTACGGCGGCCGCCTCGTCAGCATCGGCGACATCGACCACGGCATGACGTATCTTGAACGCTACGCCGGGGTCGGCGGCGTGCGGCCGATCTGGCAGCATTTCTATCTGTTCCTCGGCAATTATATGCGCGACAAATTTCCGGAAGCGACCCACGAAGCCGACGAGATGACGAGCGACATCTATACTTTCGGATTGTTCGCGCGCGCCTTGACGGCGGCCGTCAACGGCAGCACGGACAAGGGGCGGGCTAATTGGGAAAAGCTGATCGCCCTGCGGCCGGTATGGCGCGAGAATCCGCGCGGCGCGCTTGAGCGCTTCATCTCATCGCCCGCTATTCTCGACCGGCTGACGCGGGATCTGGCGGCCGCCGGGCTCGGCCCGGCGAATTAGGCCGCCGGTCTTTTGTTTCGCGCTGCGAACTCGATACCTGTCGTCTGCCATGAAAGCGGTTTTTTAGGCGGCCGCATGGCATGGCCCGCCGATAATTCTGATCGTCGTAAACCCGTGTGCCCTGGTGAATAACTTGACCACTGCGCGCCGCCCATCGCTGCCGGCCAATTCGGCGCGATCGATTGCGGCGCCAATCGCCGTCGCTTCGCTGGAATAGGGCGCGCTGAACCGGCCGAGCGACTTTATGCACCAGCGTCCGCGCCGCTTAAGCACGAGGTATTGGCGTATGCCGGCGTCGGTTGGAGCTTGGGTCGAAGCGGCCCCGACATTTCCAGGCAAGCGCAGCTTCGTATCGTGGCCCTGATCGAGAATCATGTTCGGTGTCGTCCCGCGGATTTCCGGTGGCGCGTGCAGCGGCATCGGGTGTGCTTTTGTCAAAGCGCAGACGGGCGCAGAAGCAAATTACCGTAACCTGGCGGCAGAATTTTTCGCGAGAAGAGCCGCGCGTTTCGACATGTCGATCGACATGCATTCCACCGTCGACTTCCAGAGGTTCTGCGAGAAGACCTATTCTAGAACACCTTTTTAGAATAGGAATTTGGATTCCGGTCAAAATAAATTCAAATTCAATTTCATTAACCTAACGTCGCGGTGTCGACCTGCCGCATTGCTGTCGGAGCGAGAGGTTGCCGACGTAATTCTTTCAGTCAGTCCAAAATCCCGAAGGCCCCCAACTTCCGCAACGACCGAAACCGATAACCATTTGAGGTCACCCGCCATGTCGCTCTTTCGCACCGCCGGTTTTCGCATTCGTCTCGGCCACAAGATATTCGCAATCGGCGCCATCGGCATTCTCGGCCTGGTTCTGGTCGCGGCAATCTATTTCGTCGGCGCCGCGTCGACGGCGCGCTATCAGAACACCGCCGACGGCGCCGTGACAATCAGGAGCCAGACGCGAAACATCGGCCTGAAATTGCTGCAGGCGCGTCGCGCCGAAAAGGACTTCCTGCTTCGTAACAAGGAAGATTACGTCAAGCACCATGCGGAAATCGTCAAATCGATAGCCAACGATCTGGACCGGCTGAAACAATTAGCCGTCGACGACGGCCATAGCGAACTGGGGCCGAAAATCGCCTCGATTCACAATGGCTATGACGAGTACATCAAGAACTTCGCAGCTCTTGTCGAGTCGAAGCGCAAGCTCGGCCTCGACGAGAATGCCGGCCTGGAAGGCACGCTCAGGGGCTCGGTGCACGCGATAGAAAGCGAGCTTGGCAAGATCAATGACGCACCAGCGAAGGTCGCGATGTTGATGATGCGGCGTCATGAAAAGGATTTCATGCTTCGCGGGGATGCCAAGTACGGCATTCAGATGAAGCAGGCCGCCGGTGAATTCAGTTCGATCGTAATGTCGTCGGCCGCGATTCAAGCTGCGGCCAAGGAGAGCATGTTATCGAAGCTGGCTGCGTATCAGCGCGATTTCGCCGCCTATATGGAAGGCGAAAAGACGGTCTCGGCGGCTCAGAAGAAGATGTCCGATGCCTATTCCGGGATGGAACCGCAACTCGAAGATATGATGTCGACTGTGGATCGCACGGTCACCGAGGCACGCGCCGCTTCCGAGGCCGTCCGTGGAAAAATGCTGCTGCTGATGCAGATCGCGATTCTCGCGATCGTGATCGCGGCAAGCGCGTTCGCGTACTTTGTTGCGCGTGGCATAACCAGGCCGATCCTCGGGCTCGTCGTCGAATTGCAGAAGCTTGCCGGCGGCGACTTCAATATCTCGGTGCCTTGGCGCAGCCGCAAGGACGAAATCGGCGAAATGGCCACGGCCGTTGCCGAGATGGCCGGCAAGGTCAGCGCGACAATCGGCGAAATCCGGGCGTCCGGGCGCGAAGTGACCAATGCCTCGGCGGAAATCTCGACCAGCACCACCGATCTGTCGCAGCGCACCGAAGAACAGGCCGCCAGTCTGGAAGAGACGTCGGCGGCGATGGAAGAACTGTCCGCGACGGTTCGCAAGAATGCGGAAAACGCGCAACAGGCCAGCCAATCGGCCTCGACGACGCGCGATGTCGCCGGTCGTGGCGGCGACGTCGTCGCTCAGGCGGTCCAGGCCATGGCCAAGATCGAAGAGTCGTCGCGCAAGATCTCCGACATCATCGGCGTGATCGACGAGATTGCGCGCCAGACCAACCTGCTGGCGCTCAATGCCGCGGTGGAGGCCGCACGCGCCGGAGAAGCCGGCCGTGGCTTCGCGGTGGTCGCTTCGGAAGTGCGCAGCCTGGCGCAACGCTCATCGCAGGCGGCCAAGGACATCAAGGATCTGATCACGAGCTCGAACGGTCAGGTCAAGGACGGTGTCGACCTGGTCAATCGCGCGGGCACTTCGCTTGGCGAAATCGTCGAATCCATCAAGAGCGTTGCCAGCATCGTTGCCGACATCGCCAATGCCAGCATCGAGCAGGCAACCGGCATCGAGCAGATCAACAAGGCGCTGACTCAGATGGACGAAGTCACCCAGCAGAACTCGGCGCTGGTCGAAGAGAATGCCGCTACCGCCAAAACGCTGGAGCATCAGGCTAAGACAATGGATGAGCAGGTTGCCTACTTCCAGATCGCGGTCGGTGACGGTTCGCAAGCCCCGCCGCGCGCCCGTGATCTCGTGCAAGACGTCGTCAAGCCAACGTTGGTCGCCAACAGCACGCCGGCGGCCAAAAGGCCGGCGGCCGCGGTCGGCGATGCGAAACAAGTGGCGCGCCGCCCCACCGGCAACGCCGGGCCCGCGCGCCGGATGCAGTCGGCGCTTGCGACGGTGGTCAATGCCGAATCGGATTGGAAGGAGTTCTGACCTCCCCGCGATAGAGCCAAGCGGCGAGGGCAGTGCACGGAAGGCGGGCGCCCCCCAAGCGCTCGCCTTTCTTTTTGGCACAAATCCGGCGCTCGGCCTCAAAGCGCTTCCGGGCGCCACCCCCGGCCCGCGCGGGCCGACTAACCCGAATGGTCAGGCTCTCCCTGCCAACCGCCAAAAACGTAACCTATTGTTATAATATGCTTATTCTAAGCAAATTGCGTGCTTTTAACTGTAGTTTACTTCCGCTTTTGGAACTCCTCTGCCAGGAACCGGGAAATTGGACTTAAGCGTGATTCCGGCACCGCCAGGAACGCGCCATCCGGGTCATGGGATAAATGATGCATCGGCTCACGGTTTTTAACGACGCCGGCGGCGGCGTCGATGCGATCCAGCGCGATCTCGGTCACATCTTCGAACTCCGAATTGTGCCGCTTTCGCTCCTCCAGGATACCGCGCCCGGCCAGTTTCAGGTCTTCGACGTCAACCTGAGCGACGGCGCTCGCGTCGACGAGATCAAGAAGTGGCTCAAGCACCGGCCGAGCGGCAGCAAGGTCGTCTTTGCGATCGACAAGACCTCGCGCGCCGAGCGAATCCAGGCCTATGCGCTTGGCGCAACGGATATTGTCCATCGGCCGGTCGGCGGCCGCGCGCTGCTCAAACTGCTTCTTGGCGACTTTAACTCTCTCTCGCTGGACACGTCGGTGCCGCCGTTGCGCTTCTTCCCGGCGACCGGCCCGGTCCTGAGCGCGATGGAGAACGCATTCTCATCGGCGTGCCTCGGCGCGCCAATCGATCTGGACAGCGTTCACGCGGCGGGCGACGTGCTGGTCCAGTGCATCGAAAGCCAGGGCCTCGGCTCCTGGATCGGAAATGTCCGCCGGCATCATAGCCGGACTTACCAGCACTCGCTTATCGTCACCGGCGTGGCCGTTGCATTCGGCCAAAATCTGGGATTCTCGGCCCAAGACCGCGAAAACCTGGCGTTCGCGGGAATTCTCCACGACATCGGCAAGGCGCGAATTCCGCTTTCGATTCTGGAAAAGCCCGGCTCGCTCGATGCCGACGAAATGGCGATCATGCGCAAGCATGCGGAATATGGCTTCGACGCCTTGGCTCCGGTGCCGGGGATATCGAAAGATATTCTCGATATGGTGGTCCATCACCATGAGTATCTGGACGGCTCCGGCTATCCGCATGGGCTGAAGGCAGATGAAATTTCGGATCTCGTCCGGATCATAACGATCTCCGACATTTTCAGCGCGCTCATTGAGCGGCGTTCCTACCGACGGCCAATGTCCGGCGAAGACGCCTACCAGAAGCTGCTTGAGCTTGGTTCAAAGCTCGACACGGAATTGGTGAGAGAATTTCAATTCGCCGCCGGGTTGACCGTCGCATCCCCCGAATGGGGGCCGCCAATCTACAGTGAAATTGTCAATCGGTCTGAGCCGCGCCTTTGAGCCGGCGGCCTTGCTACATCCCCAACAAATACAATGGAAGCTGACATGAGAATGGCTGATCACCGGCTGACCGCCGTACCGTTAGCAGTTGCGTCTGGTTTCACCACGGACAGCGGGATACCCACTCGGGCTTCGTGTTCGTGTTCATTTTGTCCGCTCAATGACGGCAGCCTTTGCGCGGCGGCAACCAGCGCGACGGGTCCGTGCGAAGCTTCCAGAGGCGGCGTATCATCCCTCAAAGCGACCGAGCACACCGTTCCGGCGCGCCGGCTGGTCTGGCACCCGAAAGAATGGTCCGAGTATGTGCCGGTCATTACGCGCGGCTGGGCCGCGTCATCGATCACACTGGCAAGCGGCGGCCGCCAGATACTGTCGTTTCTCCTTCCGGGCGATCTCGTCTCCACGGCGTCGCTTTTCGGCGCGGTGTCCGGACGATCGATCGAGGCCATTACGGAAGTTACATTTCGAAAATATCGCCGCGACGATATCAGTGCCCTGCTGAGAAGCGATTCGGATTTTTTCGAAAGGGTATCGGCGGCCTGTATTCATGAACGGGTGCACGCCGATAATCTGCTCGTCGACCTCGGACGTCGGATGGCCGATGCCCGGATTGGCCGCCTCGTTCTTTATCTGGCCGAGGCGCTCGACAAGCGCGACATGGTGAAATTCCAGACGATGCCGTTTCCGTTGCGTCAACGCCACATTGCCGACGCAACAGGGTTGACGACGAACCATGTCACAAAGACGCTGACGCAGTTCCATCGCCTCGGCCTGATTGAGATCAGCAATCGCTCGCTGACGATTACCAATATTGCGGAACTCCGCACTATCGCCGCTTGGCGCTAGAGACGCCATTGCGGGCGGAAAAGCCGTGCGATACGGGTACTACAAGTTGCGCGCGGGAATGAATGAAGCCCCCGCTTATTGCGGTCCCAATCGGGAAATTGTCCCATATACGATTATCCCGTGATCTGATCCGCCAACCAGAGTTATTGATTTTTCCGCCTCGGAATCAGCTAGGCTGATTTCGGTGGCAAGGCAGTTGGCCGTAGCGCACGCTGCCGGATTGATGCCAATTGGACTAATCGGCCAGCGTTGGCGGGGCCGTCAAAAAGAGCCGTGGAAACGCATATTGGTCCAAATCATATTGGGCCAACGGTGAACCGGATTCTTATGTCTAAGCACGAGGAAATGGCTAGCGCGCCAAATGCTGATCAAGTGCTTGCCGCACTTGAGCGCGTTGTCGCGAGCAGCGTCTTTCGCTCGTCGCCGCAGATCGCGTCGTTTTTGACTTTTGTCGTCCGTGCCGTGCTGGATGGCAAAAGCGACCGCCTGAAAGGCTACACGATCGGTGTAGAAGTCCTTCGGCGCGAAGACAAATTCGATCCACAACTAGATCCAATCGTGCGTGTGGAGGCGACCCGCTTGCGACGGGCGCTCGATCGTTACTATACGGGACCGGGCCTAACGGATTCCATAATCATTAGCCTTCCGCGCGGCTCGTACGTTCCAACCTTCAGGCGCCGCGCTGAAGTTCTCGAGGACCCGGATGTCTCGCATTTCCGCGGGCCAGTGGCGAGGCGGGTTTTCAACATCGCGATTATCTCGGCGGCGATTGCGGCCATTGCTGCTTTGGGCTGGCAATTCGGACGCATCGGGGGCACGCCGGAACGGACCGGCGGTGTCGCTGCGAACGGCGAGCAGGCTGTTTCGGGGAACGGCTTGCCGCTTCTGCTGGTTCAGGTGCCGGTTGTTGTCGGGAAACAACTGCCAAACAGCATTTCAGCCGAATCTCTTTATATTCGAATGACGGACGCCTTTTCAAATTTTGATCTCGTCAATGTCCGCCGGCAGTCGGCTGAAGAAGCGCGGCGTTCCGGCCAACAAGCTGAATCAAAACCTCAAATCAATTATCGATTGGCCAGCAACATCGAATATTCAGACAGTGGCGAAGCACGACTGCGTTTTGAGCTGGTCGATGCTGCGGCCGGAAACCTTGTCTGGTCGCGTGTTTTCGATCACGTCGGCGGCGAAGCCGACCACTCTGCCGAGGAGGACCGCATCGTCCGGCAGGTGGCGGGGACGCTGGCACCGCCGTTCGGCGTCATATACAGCGCCGGACGAAGCAAAAGCGTCCGAAAGGGCGAAGTCGATCCGCGTTACGGCTGCATCATAGAAGCGGCCGAATCGTTTCGGTCGTTCGATCCGCTTCAGGTGCAGCGCGCCAGGTATTGCCTCGAACGTTTGACGTCGACCTATCCGAACTTCGGCATTGGCTTTACTTATCTCGCCGCGATGGATCTTCGCGAATACCAATATCGCTTCGGCGAGCGTGCCGACGGCCCGCCGGCCATCGACCGCGCTTTGCGCGCGGCGCGCCGCGGCGTCGAGTTGAACCCCGAAAGTTCGCGCGCTTACGAAATGCTGTTCATCACGCTGTTTGCTCGGCACGATCTGGCCGCGGCCTTCGCCGCCGGCGACAAGGCGATGAGTCTTAATAAGTACGATATGCGTCTGGTCGGCTCTTATGGTGCGCGCCTGATCGCATCGGGGCAGATCGACCGCGGCTTGGCGCTGTTGGCCCAGGCGGAGGCCGGCGGCCGCATTATTCCGGCCTTCGAGCAGTTCTTCCTGTTTCTCGGCAATTATCTGCGTGGCGATATGGCACGCGCTGCATTTCATGCTGGCCAGCTTACGGGCGACAGCTTTCAGCTGGCATTTATCGCGCGCAGTCTTGTGGCCTATGCGCGCGGCGACCGTCAGGCGGCGAACCGGAGTTTCGAAGAACTTGTCGCGCTTAATCCAGCTTGGCGCGACGACTTGAGAGGCAGCCTGAATCGCTTTTTTGAAGATCCGAAAATACTCGATCGGCTCGAAACTGACTTGATGGCGACGAGCCTCTCTCAATCACAATCAACAGCGCTTCCAGCTCGTTCAAATGCCGAAATGGAGCGAAGCAGCGGAAGCACTGGCGCGCCGGAAATTCCACGATAGTCCGGCCGAGACGTTGGGCGGATGGTGTGGCCCGGCAGCGCCGTTTGCGACAGGCAGGCGTCGGGGCCGTGACGTGACCCCCGATTCAAAAGGACTTCTAGGGCAGGCCAGCTAACTTCCAGTCAGCTTCGGAGGGCAACGCTCTATCCAGCTGAGCTACGGGCGCCTGCCGCACTGCATAGACCAAACCGGCCCAAGTCGCAATAAAGCGGCAACGGACGATGCGGCCGCCCCCGCCGCCCGGAGTCATTTGACTTCGCGCGATACCGCCGCGATCGCGGCGATGGCCGATAAACAGGGGACAAAACGACCGCGGGTGCAGCAAAAGGTGAGCTTTCTGTGCGTAAGCCCGCCTCGATGCGCCAGATAGCTTGTATTAGCTGGCGAATCTCATAGTGGTCATTGACTGCGCATTTTGCGCTCAAGGAGCATTTAGATGGCAAAAGCAGCCGCCCCCAAGGCCGCGCCCGCGAAACCGAAGGCCAGCAAGCCGATCACCACGAAGCACCTGGTGGCGACGCTCGCGGAACAGCACGAACTCACCAAGCGCGCCAGCCAGGACATGTTCGATGACCTGATCGCGATGATCACCAAGCACCTGAAAAAGGGCGAGCGGGTGAAGATCGCCGGCCTCGGCATCCTGCAGGTGCGCAAGCGCGCCGCCCGCATGGGCCGCAACCCGGCCACCGGCGAAGCGATCAAGATCAAGGCGTCGAAGAAGGTTGCCTTCCGCGCCGCCAAGGATCTGAAGGAAGCGATCTAAATCGCTCTCTTCGTTTGGCGTCCAAAACCCCGCCGGGAAACCGGCGGGGTTTTTGTTTGCCGCGGTTTACGATTTGAGTAAGCCGGTCATCACGTTTTCTTTGACATGTTCGGGCGGAACGTGAGCCAGCGCGGTGGCATGTGTCCGAGCTGCGATCCCGCCGATCACATATATTTTATCGGTTCCATGCGATTTCCGCGTCGTCGGGCGAATAATCAAGACCGCACGGGTTTCTACAACCGCTACCGCAAGGATCTCCGCGGCGGCGCTTTCCTGAAATCGATGGATCGGTTTATTCGCATGGGCGTCGAAGAAAATTTCACTGACCTCATTGGCGGCATCTACGACGCGACGCTCGACGCGACATTGTGGAGCCCTGTTTTGGCGCGCGCGGCCGAGTTTGTCGGCGGCTCGGCGGCCGCGTTGTTTTCCAAGGATCCCGCCGGCGATAGCGGCGATGTCTACTATCAGGTCGGAATCGATTCGTATTATCAGAAACTCTATTTCGATAAATATGTCAGCCTTGATCCAACCACGACCGGGCACTTCTTCGCCGAGGTCGAGCAGCCGGTTGCGATCGCGGATTTCATGCCTTACGACCGCTTTCTCGAGACCCGCTTTTATCGTGAGTGGGTGCAGCCGCAGGGCTTGGTCGACTTCGTCAGCGCGGCGCTCGAAAAATCGATGACAAGCGTTGCGATGTTTGGCGTGTTTCGCCACGAGCGCGATGGCATCGTTGACGATGAAGCGCGCCGCCGCATGCGCCTCATCTTGCCGCATATTCGCCGCGCGGTTCTCATCGGCCGGCTGTTCAAGCTCGAGCAGGCCGAGGCAGCGTCGTTCGCCGACATTCTCGATGGCCTCAGCGCCGGTATGTTTCTGGTCGATGGCCGCGGCGCCATCGTGCACGCCAATCGCGCGGCCCGTGCCTTTCTTGACGATAGCGATTTCCTCAGTTCGATCGGTGGCCGGCTGACCGCGCGCGACCCGCACGTCGACCGTGCTTTGCGTGACGTCTTTGCTGCGGCCGATCTCGGCGACGTCGAGATCGGCGTCAAAGGCATCGCGGTGCCGCTGAGTGCGCGCACGGGCCTGGGCTATGTCGCCCATGTTCTGCCGCTGACGTCGGGCGACCGCCGGCGCGCTGGCATTGCCTATGCCGCGGCTGCCGCTGTGTTCGTTCGCAAGGCGGCGCTGGAAACGCCGTCGCCGCCTGAAGTCATCGCCAAGGCGTATAACCTAACGCCCTCGGAATTGCGCGTGCTGCACGCGATTGTCGAAATTGGCGGCGTGCCTGAAGTGGCCGCGGCGCTCGGCATCGCCGCCACGACAGTCAAAACCCATCTCGCCCGTTTGTTTGAAAAAACCGGTGCCAAACGGCAGGCCGACTTGGTCAAACTCGTGGCCGGGTTCTCCGGTCTGCTGGTTGGCTGATCGTCGGCGCGGCGCCGGCCTTCGCGGTCACGCGGAGTTGATGTCGCCGCCGAACAAATCCGCAAATTAGCCGCCGGCATCATCCGAACGAAGGACGCGCTGTCTTCTCATCGCCGCCAATGTCCGGCCGATTTTCACGCAGGTGAAAAGTGAAAAATCCATTTTGCCGGCCGCTTCGGCCTGTGAGCAAAGAGGAGAACAGCCGATGACCGCATTAAGGGCCTCCGTGCCGGAACGATTTCGCCCGCGCCATCCGGCCGCCGCCGATGCGAGCAGCGCCACGTCCCTCCATTTCGGCGCACAATCGAATCGTCGGCCGATGCCGTTCGGCGCTTATGCCGGCGCCGTTGCCGCAGTCTTGAAAAAATTCGTCGTCGCATTTCATGCCGCGCGCATGCGGCAGGCGATGCGTGAGATCGACCGCTATCGAAATCTGATCGCGGACGACGAAACCATAGCAAATTTCGCCACACGGTGTCGCGGCCGTGCGCCGCGGCCCGCCGGTCGGCCCTAATCACAACCTTGAAGCATCTTGGCCTCTGCCGCCGGGATCGCGAACGAGATCACAGAGAGGAAATAATCATGTCTCACTTTGGAAAATGCTTTTGCGGCGCCGTCGCAATGGAAGTCACCGGCGCGCCGGAAGCGATGGGCTATTGTCATTGCCGCTCGTGCCGTTCCTGGTCCGGCGGTCCGGTCAATGCGTTCAGCCTCTGGAAGCCGGACGCGGTGCGGATCACGGCCGGGGCCGAACATGTCGCGACGTTCCAGAAGACCGAATTCAGCCAGCGGCAATATTGCGCGAAATGCGGCGGCCATCTGATGACCAATCATCCGCCGCTCGGGCTCGTCGATGTGTTCACGGCGACGATCCCGACGCTCGATTTTGTCCCTGGGGTTCACGTCAATTACGCCGAAACCGTGCTGCCGATGCGCGACGGTTTGCCGAAGCTGAAAGACTTTCCGGCCGCCTTCGGCGGTTCTGGCGTGGAGGTTGCTGAATAGAAGTGGCAGCCCGAAGAAGGTTGCGCTTCCGCGCCGCCAAGAATCTGAAGGAAGCGATCTAAGCGCTTTCGCCGCGTCGGTTCCAAAACCCCGCCGGGAAACCGGCGGGTTTTTTGCTTTGACGCTTCAAGCTCGCGTCAGTTCGCCTGCCGCCGGACGCTACGGCCGCGCGGCCGTTGCCTTGATGAAATCGATGAAAGCCCGCAGCGGCGCCGGCACCAGCCGCCGTCCCGGGTAATACAGGAACGGCCCCGAGAACTGCTGCCACCACGGCTCGAGCACGGGCTCGAGCGCGCCGCTGTTGAAGTGCGGGCGCAGCCAATCCTCGAACAAAGCGACGATGCCGGTGCCGGCGATCGCCGCGTCGACCAGAAGGTCGGTTGCGCCGCCGATGCTGACGATCAACGGCCCGGTCGGCTCGACCTGGACGACTTCGCCGTCGCGCTCGAACTTCCAGGTCGGTGTCGCCCCGCTCGGGAAGCGGCCGCGCAGATAGCGATGGTTGAGCAGATCGCGCGGATGCTCCGGCCGGCCGTACTTATCGAGATAGGCCGGCGAAGCACCGACGGCGGCGCGCTGCAGCCGCGGCCCGATCGGCACCGCGATCATGTCCTGTTCCAGCCGCTCGTCGTAGCGGATGCCGGCGTCGCAACCGGCGGCGACCACATCGACGAAACTCTCCTCGGCGATCACCTCGAGACGAATGTCCGGATAGGCGGCCAGGAACGGCGGCACGATCGCCGGCAGCACCAGCCGCGCGGCGCTGACCGGCGCGTTGAGCTTGAGCGTGCCCGCCGGCCGGTCGTGCGTGTGGCTGACGACATCGAGCGCGGCCTCGACTTCGCTCAGCGCCGGGGTGAGCCGTTCCAGCAGGCGTTGGCCCGCTTCGGTCGGCACGACGCTGCGCGTCGTCCGGTTCAGCAGCCGGACGCCGAGCTGCGTCTCCAGGCGGCGGACCGCTTCGCTCAGGCTTGACGCGCTGACGCCGCCGGTGCGCGCGGCGTCGCGAAAACCGCCGGCGCGCGCCACTGCCACGAAGCCGTTCAGGTCGCCCAAATCGACTTTCACCGTTCGACTCTCATTGTTCGAAAATCCATACAGCCTGCACGGATTATCACCGATTATCGCGCAGCTACGCAACGTCTATTTGAGGATCGACAGCAAAAGGAGATCCATCATGTCCAATATCGACCGTTCCGGCAGCTTTACCCTCGGCGACCGCGGCGTGCGGCGCCTCGGCTATGGCGCCATGCAGCTTGCCGGCCCCGGCGTCTTCGGCCCGCCCAAGGACCGCGTCGCGGCGGTCGCCGTGCTGCGCGAAGCGGTGGCGCGCGGCGTCAACCACATCGACACCAGCGATTTCTACGGCCCGCACGTTACCAACCAGATCATCCGCGAGGCGCTGCACCCCTATCCGAAGGATCTTGTCATCGTCACCAAGATCAGCGCCAAGCGCGGCGCGGATGGATCGTGGCTCCCCGCCTTTTCCCGCGAAGAACTGACGCAGGCCGTGCACGACAATCTGCGCAATCTCGGTCTCGACGTTCTCGACGTCGTCAACCTGCGCGCCATGTTCGACGTGCACGGTCCTGCGGAAGGCTCGCTCGAAGCGCCGCTGACCGTGCTCGCCGATTTGCAACGGCAGGGTCTCGTGCGCCACATCGGCCTGAGCAACGTCACGCCCAAACAGATCGCCGACGGACGCAAGATCGCGGAGGTCGTCTGCGTGCAGAACATGTACAACGTGGCACAGCGCAGCGACGACAAACTGATCGACGATCTGGCGCGCGATCGCATCGCCTATGTGCCGTTCTTCCCGCTCGGCGGCTTCACGCCGTTGCAATCTTCGGCGTTGAACGATGTGGCGATAAAGCTCGGCGCCACGCCGATGCAGGTGGCGCTGGCCTGGCTGTTGCGGCGCTCGCCCAACATCCTGCTGATCCCGGGCACCTCGTCGCTTGGCCACCTGCGGGAGAACCTCGACGCGGCGGCGCTGGCGCTGCCGGACGATGCGGTCGCGGCGCTGGAAGAGGTCGCCGCTGCGCGTTCGATTCTCTCTTGACATTAATTCCTATTGAATATATACCCACTTCTGTCCTGCTTATCGAGGGCGCTGTCATGAGGCGTCAGGATGGTGGAGCAGGGCGCGGCGCCCGCGGGCGAGGTTCGCAGCCTCGCACTCGGGAGGCCTCGGGTAGCCGTCCGGGCCCACTACGGGGCTCTGCCTTTG
>JAQSCR010000407.1 GCA_029945495.1 Pseudolabrys sp.
CGATAAGAACGCGGCCCGCGGCCGACATGCGCACGTCGCGCCCGCCCGAAATCGCTTCGGCGGCGGCAACGCTGGCCAGAAGCCCGCTGCGCTTTTTCCTGTTGCTCGACAGTCTCAACTTGGGACGCGCCAGAGCGATCAATCCGCCGCCAATCGAAATAACGAAGCCGCCGATCAGCAAGGCGGGACCCGGCGTCAGTGGAATGATCAAGGCAAACACCGTCAACAACATGAATGCGTTGTTGGCGAGATTTAGAGTCGGCCGGATAACACCCCGCGACCATTCGACAACATGCGCCGTGACGACATCTCGCAAGATCGACGTATTCTGCTTCAGGTACCAGGAGAACGGCGAGTAAACGATCCTTTCCAAGGTATCCGTCGCCACGCGGCTTTCGACACGCGAACAGAACCGGTTGACGATTCGCGCGTGGAGGATAGCGTAGATATTCTTCACGGCGACCAAACCAATGAGCAATATCCCCGCGGCGACAATCGCCTGTAACGAGGTCGTCACACCAATAATTTTCAGCGTGGCGGCAAGCATCGCGTTCGACGCCAGTGGGTCGGGTTCGACCATCAACTTGAAAAACGGCAGAACGCCGGCAATCCCGATAAAGCCCAGCACCGCGTTGACGACAGTCGACACAAGCAAGACCCAGGTCCACCGCCGCTCGGCCTTGGTCAAATAGCTGAACGCAGCGCGAATGCCACGCAAGAACCCGACGGCATCGTTACGATCAGCTATATTCCCGCGCTCAAGGAGTGTCATATCTGCAATCGAAGAAGGGTGTTATGCACGGCGGACGACGCCGAGTTCGTGAATCCGCGCTGAATGGCTATGGCTCGTCTTCTTTTCGAGCACGTTGTGATAGTAGATTTCGCCGCCCGCCCGCGAGATCGCCGCGACCACTTCTTCGCCGGGAATGGCATTCCCGTGGAACGGGGTGTCGGCCAAAATGTGGGTCTGCGTGAAGGCGGCACGGCCGCCGATTTTCAGAACCCGTATATACTCCCGAACGCATTGCTTGACATCTTTCGCGTAGGAAAGCGTCGCTGACGCAAATATCGCGTCAAAGGTCTGGTCCGGGAAAGTCATGCTTTCCATATTCATGATCTGGATCTTTGGCGTGGTCGCGTAAAGATCGATGGCGTCGATATTCTTCCAGCGATATCCGATCAGCCACACCTGCAAGATTTCGTGAATGTTGCGAGGTCCGATCAGCAGGATACGCTCTTGCGACAAATCCCTCGGCGGAAACCCGAGAATCGGAAGCAGCCGTTCGGCGCGTCGCGTCCGGGTAACGATCTTACTTGTCGTGACGCCAGCATTGTATTCATGCACGTGATCGTAGTGCTGATCCACATACTCCGGCTTCTTCTCGATCTTCTTCAGGCGCGACAGATCCCTGAGTTGCATCACCGTGGAGACGAGATCGAAAATGATCGGACGCGATACTATCGTTCTAAGGCATCCGCGATCGCCGGGCATAGGTTGCGGACGGCGCAACGACTGCGCCAGAACGCGAAGGGTCGAAAAGCTGCTCATTGCGCAATACCTTGTGGCAGGGGCTCATTGTCTTGAAATGCCGGGTCCTTCGGAAAAGAGCCCGTCTTCGCAATACCGGCGCTCCGATATCTCTCGAAAGGCGTCGGCACCGCGGATGGATAGATGTGAAATACGCAGACGTAGCGTTCATGGCCCGACTGCGGGTAGCCGCCCTTATGAACCAGATTGTTTGAGAACGCGAACAAAAGCCCGGAGTCGCCGTTTGGCTGGATTATGTGATCGTTGAAATGCCGCCGGATTTCCTTTTCATAATGTTCGCAAAGGATATCGCGGCCGCTTTTCCCGGGCGGGTGCTTCTGGCGTCCCCGCCTGAGCGCCTTTTCGGATTCGAATATCTGGAGCGTATCGGTCCAAGGCAAACATTCCATCGCACCGTTCTCGCGCGAAACTGGGCTCAAGCACCACATCAGATTGATACATGTACCCGGGCCGCCATCGGCGTGCCAAAGCTGCGAGCCAGACGCGCCTGCGGGATCGAATTTCGATTTGTAGCAAACCCCGAAGAATATCTTGAAGTTTGCGCCGTAACAGGCGCGCAGGAAGCCACCGAGTTCGGATTGAAACAGCCGGTCGACTTCCGGAAATTGTTGGTAGATATCGCCGAGCGCGTAACGAGAGTCAGCGTCCCAAACCGCCAGCCCCTGCTGTTCTTGCGCCCGAATCTTGCCCCACATCGAAGCCGCAAGTTCTTGAGAGCTGGCCGGGTTGAACGCAGCCCAGCCTTCTTTCCTGAACTGCTCGGCCTGCGTGGAAACTTCCGCCGGGACCGCCTCCTTCACGCTGGCGCTGGCACGGGCTGCGTCAAGATACTTGCTGTACTTCGGTGCAAGATCGCGGCCCAAGCGCGTCCGATGCCGCCGGATCGATTTCATCCGAAGATAGCCGGCGACGACTTCGCGTACGGTTTGCAACATCGCTTTGCTCCGACATCCGCGCCCAGCGGGCGGATTCGCTAGTTGGCAGAATGAGTAGCCGCGGAAACGGCCCGGGTTTCGTCAAGAATGGCCTGCACGCGCCGCGTCGCGGTTTCCACAGCCTGCAGGTCGCGGTCGCCCAGCCCCATCGGCATGCGCGAAGCACCCGATTTCAGCCAGGCCAGCAACGACGCACCGTCGGCGATTTGGGCGACACCATAGTCCGCAAACGGCACGCAGAAATAGCTCGGATCGATGTCGCGCGGTTGAAGCGCCGCCGCCTGAACGCCCGATACCGCCATCTCGGCAAGCAGGATCGAGCAGATGCCGACAGCCACGCGCGAATCCGCAATCGCCTCCGTAACCGGCAGCGTATCCAGCGCAACCCGGTCGCCGGCGTGAGCGGCGATCCATTCATTCCAGCGCCCCTTCGTCTCGATCGGATGCGGCCGGACTATAATGGGAGCATCAAAGCCCGCGGCGCGCACAGCCGAAACAAACGTGGCGGCCAATTCGAACTCGTTAAGCCCTACTCCGGGAAACTCGATCGAAACCGGCTCGGAGATGAAGCGGAAGTTTTGTCCCGCTGCGGCGAGTGGCCGCCGCTGCTGTGCGATCTCACCCAAAAGCGGATTGCCGATCACCTCGATTGAAATCGGTCGTGGCCAATCGACGGCGGCGGCTTGGGCGCGCGCCGGTTCATTCGTCATCCAGAGCACGTCCGGCACCGACCAGCCATCGCCGTTGTGAAATCGCTCGGTCAGCGCCCACGGCATGTCACAGAACGAAATCGACCGGAGGCCGGCGGCCCGCGCCGCCAGGATCAGGCGCCGCTCGAGGGCCGCGTGCAGCGACGTACCGCAGAGGAGCAGATCGTAGCGGGCCTCGCGCAACGCGCGCTCTGCAATCAGATCGAACGATGCGATGTCGCCGATTCCTGGGTCGGTCAGCATTTCGCTGGCGGAAGCGATCGTCAGACCCGGCACCCGCTGTGCCAATTGCCGCCGCACCTCGGGAACGCCAATAAATGACGGCGCAAACCTGCCAGATGCGGTCCACTTTCGCAGCAGAGGCGCCAAAAGATTAAGCCCACCCCAGTCGTGCCCTGCGACGAGAATTCGATTGCCGCTCACGGCGACACCTGCCTGACGACACAGTCCATCAGCTCGTAGCCGACGAGCCCATCGACGCCCGCGCTCGCAAGCGAGGCTTTGCCGTCGAGATGGTCGGCGATGTTGTTCCACAAAATTCCGAACAAACGTCGCGGATCGTCGTGGAACGCTTCGACTGGACGCAGTTCCGGCGCAAACCCGCTGAAGCCGCTATCGGCTGGGCGATACAGATCCGCGCGAATTCCATCTTGATCGAAGATATGCACGCGCGCCTGCTCGAAACGGAGGTCGACAGAAAATTCCGATTGAATGCGGCCATCGACGCCCAACATAACCACGGGAATATGACGTTCAGCTGCATTCACGGTAACGACCAACGAATGGGTCGGGTCGCTACTGGCATAATCGTCGATAGCCGGCGCGATGGTTTTGACATTCGAGACGGCCGTTCCGAAAAACGCGCCGATCAAGTCGAAGGCGTGAATCCCATTGTGCCGCAGGCCGCGCGAGTAGTGCACGACGCCCGACACCGGCGGTCCGAATGCGCCGCTCTTTGCCTCAGCAATCCAATTCGCGACCTTCGGTATCCAGCGCCGCGTATGATCGATCGACAATTCGGCGCCACGCGCCGCAAAGCGCTCGACCAGTACCTTTTGCTGCGCTTGCGTGCCGCCTAGTGGCTTTTCGACCAAAACCACTCGCGAACGTCCGCTCGCCGCGCGTTGCGCAAGATCCAAGTGCGTATCGTCCGGGCTGGCAATGCAAAGCACATCGAGATCGGCCACCGCAAGCGCTTCAGGTGCGGCGATATCGGCTTTCACCCCGAACCGCTCAAGCTCCGCACGCGCGCGGCCCTGGTCGATATCCGCTACGCAGGCGAGCTCGAACCGCGGGTCGGCCAGGATTCCTTTAAGATGCGTGCGGATCGCCGGCCCCGCCGGCTCGTCAAAGCCCACGGCGATGCGCCCCATTCCGATCACGCCCACTCGAAACCGCGCTGCCGTCATGCCCAGCCGCGTAAAGCAAGACAGGCCTTGGTCGCCTGTGGGCGCGCCAGCGCGGCCTCGACCATCGCTCCGGCGCCGAACCAGCGGTCGCGCGGCGTCAGATCATCGTAGATGGCGCGGATGAGTTCGTAATCCTCGCGATAATCCAGCGACAGCCAGACCTTCCGGCACAACTCGGGCGGAAAGAACGATACGAAGCGCGGGTTCCAGCGGCCACCCGCGCCATCTCGATAGAACGGCACCGAAACATGCTCGCGCGCTTCCGGATCGCAGGCTTCCTCTTCGATCCTGCGCAGCGCATCGGCTTCGAACACTTGTACGTCGAGCCCGTGCGGTGCGCCGCCGACCGGACCCGTGGTATTGGCGACATAGGCGTTAACGGTGCGGGTCTCGAAAAACTCGCGGATCATGCTCGAAACCATGGCCGGGTCGGTCAACGGGCAATCGCCTGTGATCTCGACGCAAATGTCAGCCTCGGTGGCATCGAGCGCACCGCGTACGCGACCGAGAACATCGTCCTCGCTGCCCCGGAAAAAGCGAATCTCCTTCCGGCGCGCGATATCGACAAGCACATCGTCGGCGGCGTTGACCGTGGTCGCGAGCATGACGCCGTCAAGCTCGGACACCTGCTTGAGACGGTCGATCAGCACGCCCAGCACCGTGTCATCGCCCAGCGGCAGCATCATCTTCCCGGGCAATCGGGAACTCGTCATCCGCGCTTCTATGGTTGCGACGGTGGTCATTGATTGGCTAGGCGGCGTTAGCGATGCTGAAGCGGTCGGCGCGCGTCATCTTGAACAGATGATAGCGGCGCGCATCGGAGCCAAACCAAAGCCGCATCGTTTCGATCTCGGTTCTAAGTTCTGTTTTCCGGCCGAGCATGCTCTCGATTCGGCCCCAGGCGCCGTCCTGGACGCTATCGTCGGTCGTAAGGAGAGCGTCTTGCCATGCCGGAGCACAAAAATAGCTACCGGCGAAGGCGAGCGCCCGTTCTTTTGCCACATCAAGATCGACATCCAGCCACCAGCGGCGTTGCAAGGCGGCAAGATAGTCGTGTCGCGAAGACACGGTCATGGCGAAGCCGGCACGATCGTACCAGCCGCTATCGGCGACCAGTACCGGCTTGCCTTGCGACGCATATTCAAGCCCTGCGGTACTGTGGACGCAGACCAATGCATCGACAGCCTTCATGATATCCGCGCCGGATCCGTCTATCGGCAGCAGGGCGATATGCTTCGGCGTTTGCGTCGGCATCAAGTCGCTGAGCGTCACGCCGCCATACCAGACATCGCAAGGATGCGGTTTGAATAGCCAGTTGACCGACGTCGTCTTGCTCGCCACCGCTAGCGTCGCCAGCGCCCAATCGAGGAAGTTGCTGAACCGGACGAGCCCGAAGCTATGCGGATAATCGAACCAGTTGGAGGCATAGACAACGACGATCGGCACATCCGGCGACCAGCCATAGCGGCGGCATAGAGCATCGCGATCCAGCCGGCCGGTCGCCGAGAACGCAAGACTTCCGCCGAGGTCGTCGGTCAATCCGGCCAGTCGCCGCTGCACATAGGATTTCCCGACCGCCACGAGTTGCGCACGCGTTTCACGGCCGAGAGCATCGATTTCGGCCGCGGTGAACCCGCTGTTCCAATCGAAGAAATCGGCCGGTTCGGAAAGCTTAAAAGGCCGCGGCACGCCATAATTGCCGAACAAGACCACCGTGCGGATGCCGCGTTGCACCGCCGACCACCCAAGCGCCGCGTAAGGCATACCGATGCTGTGACTTAGCAGCACGAGGTCCGGCTTGATCTCATCAAGAAGCCGCTCGGCGGCGAGACATTCGGTGCAGGCCGCGAGGACATAGTCGCCAAACGCGGGATCCGCGACGTTTACCTCCGCGATCCGCTGCCGCTTGAGAATGTGATCGTAGACAAACGAAGCCGGCAGGCCATTCGGCATCTGCCAGTTCAAAATATCATTCGCAATTTTCGTAGTAGTAATTAGGCGGCCGGCGAATTCAATGGCTTCAATCTTCACCTGTTTGGCGGCATCGGCCAGGGTTCGGACATTCTTGATGCCTAGTCGGGCGAAGGTCTCGCGAGAGCGGCCCGCGCTGTGGGCGCCCAACAGCCCGAATTCCTCGCCATCGACAGTCGCCATCGCGGCGCGCGCCAGACAGACACGGTACCAGTAGTTGGCGTTAAACCAGGTGCCGTCGATCAGCGTGCGCTGCGGCTTCCAGCTCGCCACCGAACGATGATCACCGGCAAGTTTGGCCAACCGCCTTTCGACGACCGCCCGGGTCCGCTCCTGCTCCCGCCGCTCGCCGCTGAATTGACGGACAAAGCGCTGAACATGGCTGGCCGCAGCGACCGCCGTTCTCTTAAGTTTGAAGGTGATAGACAAATCGGGGCTCGGCTATTGCGCCAGCGCGGTCAGCGCATAGCGATGCGCATAGACCTTTTCGAATGCGTCGATCACCGACTGCATTTCCGTCGGCTCGAATGCCCAACTGCAGACGTGCAGTTCTAGAATCTCTTTCTCATGCATTCGTTCGGCGACCGGGCATAGACCTTTACGATAGCTGCGGTTGGTGAGCGTGAACGGAAAGCCCTCCCGCCCAATGGCAATCCGCTTCTGAAAAATTGGCAGCAGGTAAAGCGGCGCCACATAGCCGACTGACACCGGCACGCCTTCGGCGGCGAGCGCCTTGGCAAACAGATCCCGTGGCACGCCGGTAACGCGCTCGTCATAACGGCTCGCCCAGACGTAATAAACGTGCCGGCAATCGTCGCGCACCTGCGGCGGGACGACTCCCGGAAAACCGCCGAGTTCGAGAGAGAAGCGGTTGGCTATGGCCTCGCGGCCGTCGACGACGCGATCAACTTTCGCAAGCTGAGCAATGCCGACGGCCGCCTGTAGCTCTGTGAGCCTGAAATTGAAGCCGACGAGGTTGACCAGGTCGCCGTCGGCCAGCTCGTCGGTGACGTTTTCGGCATGATTGCGGATCATGCGAAGGCGTCTGGCCAACCGCTCGTCATCGGTGCAACAGACCCCGCCTTCGCCCGTGTGAATGTGCTTGTGATAGTTGAGACTGAAAACGCCGATGTGCCCGATGGTGCCGGCATAGCGGCCGGCTTGCGTCGCCAGCGGGCCTTGCGCGTTGTCTTCCACCAGGACGATGCCGTGCTCATCGGCGAGTTCGCGCAGCTCGACTAAAGCCGCGGGTTGGCCGAAAATATTCACGACCAGAATGGCGCGCGTGCGCGGCGTAATCGCCTCGCGCACCTTTGTGACATCCAGGCAGAAAGTATCGGGTTCGATATCGACGAACACCGGGATCCCGCCGTAAATCAACGGAGCCATTGCGCTTGCCGACATCGTCGTCGGCGGCACGATGACCTCGTCTCCCGGACTGACGCCGGCCGCGCCCATCGCCGCGATCAGCCCTGACGTGTTCGAATTCACCGCGATGGCATGCCGCGACTTGAATTTCGCAGCGAAGCGCGTTTCGAAATCGCGAACCACCGGACCGCCGTCGAAAGCGTCGCACCAGGCGCCGACATAGCCGGACAAATGTCCGGTACGCATGACAGCGTCGACGGCGAGCCGCTCTTCCTCGCCGATCGACCGATACGGTTTGAACGGTGCTTCGATGACCGGTTTGCCGCCCAGGAGCGCCAAAGTGTCCATGCTATACTCGCCTTTCGAATTGCAAAATGCGCGTCATGACCGCTCCTTGTCGATCAGCTCGACTGACAACGGCGTTCCCCGCGCGATCTGCCTGGCGGCGTGGGCGCCCAAAATCTCCGGGAGCCGGCTCGGCGGCAGTCCGAAACCCGGACGGATCGAACGAACATTCGCATCCGTAAAGGCTTCGCCGGTGGCGATATCCCGCACCGCATAGAGCGACCGGCGGAACGCCATGCTGCCTTCCTCGCTGGCGGTGCGCCCGTATTCGGCGCTGCCAAGTGCGGCAAAGGCAGCGCGCGCGCCCTTCACCAGTCTGGTGAGTTCATTCGGCTCCAGCGAGAAAGCGGCGTCGGGGCCGCCGTCGGCGCGCGCCAGCGTGATGTGCTTCTCGATAATCGCAGCGCCCAGCGCCACCGCCGCGATCGAGGCTTCCACACCGAGCGTGTGGTCCGACAGACCGATCGGGCAATCGTAGTTTTGCGCCAATGCCGGGATACGCAGAAGATTGGCCTCCTCGACCGGTGCCGGATATCCCGAAATGCAATGGAGCAGCGCGATGCCGGCGCTGCCTTGGCGCGCCGCCGCAACCGCAGAATCGATTTCGGCGCGCACCGCCATGCCCGTCGAAATCACCAAGGGCTTGCCGGTCTTTGCGGCATAGCGGATCAGCGGCGTGTCGACGATCTCAAACGACGCGATCTTGTAGGCCGGTGTGCCCAGACGCTCGAGCATGTCGATAGCGCTGTAATCGAACGGCGAGGAGAAGCAGGCGATGCCGGCCTTGCGGGCGTATTCGAACAGAGCCGGATGCCACTCCCACGGCGTATGGGCCTCCTGATAGAGCTCATAGAGCTTTCTGCCGTTCCAGAGACCACCCTCGATGACGAAGCCGGGCCCGTCGTGATCGATCGTGATCGTATCGGCGGTGTAGGTCTGCAGCTTCACCGCATCGGCGCCGGCATCTTTGGCGGCATCGATCAATTTGAATGCGCGTTCGATCTCGCCGTTATGATTGCCGGAAATCTCGGCGATGAAATAGGGCGAATGTCCGGCCCCGATGACTCGTCCATCGATGCGAATGGTCTGCGTCATGCCGCGCGGCTCCGATAGCGATCGCCGCCGTCCGGTTGGAAACCCGCCGCGGCGAAGAGCGCGAGCGATGCACGATTTTCGGCGTTCACCGTCGCGATCAAATCCGCGCCAGGCGCGAGAATGCGCACGAGATGAAGAGCCGCTCGTGCGAGCCCTTCGCCGTGATGGCGGCTGTCGATTGCGATTGAGATTTCAAAACTTGCGTGGCGTCCGGAAAGCCTGTCGAGGCGCACCATTCCGCAGGACCCGCGGTCGGTATCGACGATCATCAGCAGCCGTTCGCAGTCGTCCAGGACGGCAACGAACCAAGCCGCGTGCTCGGCCGCCGACGGAACTGCCGGATGCCTGGCAAAACGTCGCGTGCTTTCCTGGCGCTGCAAATCAAGCAGCCATCGCTCATCTTCTGCTTCCGCGAGGCGAAGCATGACGGTGCGCCCGGACCGGGTTGTCACGCGCCCTGGCAAGGCGGCCAGCAACCGCAAGCGGCCGCGACCGTCCGTCAATCTCGCCGCCCTTTGCCCCATCGCTGCGCGGCGATCGCCATCGCCCGCCAAAGCGGCGATGCGCACACCGAACGCGCTGGCGTCATCGAGCATCATAGCCGGGACGACATCCGCCGCTTCGGCCGCCGAGAATGCCGCGGCGACGGCTCGTTGATTGTCGGCCAGCGGGATAAGAATTGCAGGAAGTCCCAATAGCGCCCGCTCGAAACTTGACGTTCCCGCGGCGCCGATTGCGAGATCCGCTTCCGCCGCCAACACCGCGACGTCCGGATGATCGACGTGCACAGCGAGCGAGGGACCGGCCATGGCGGCCAATTCGGCTCGATGCGGGGTTCCGGCGCCGATCACCACGTCGACATGCGCCCTCGTTCCCGACGATGCCAATCCCGCGAGCACGCGCCGCGTTGCGTCATAAGGATCGGTCCCGCCCATCGAAACGATAACACGTTCAACAGGTCTTCCCGCGTTCAACCGTTTGCGGCTGGCGTGGCGATGCGAAAGCCAACTATCGCCGACAATCGCATAGTTCGGACCGAGCAGAAGGCGGCAATCCGCCGGGACGAGGTCTTGATATTTGCCTTCATCGCGCCCGGGCGTCGGATCGAGCAGGATCGCGCAATCATGCGTCCGGTTGGCGAGATCGTCGAAGACAATCACGTCAGCGCCCTGCTCTCGGACCTGCGCTTCAAAGCGTGCATCCAGCCTATAGTTGTCGACAATAGCCAGCCGGGCTCCCTTCAAATCAGGGACATCCGCTGACTCCGCCACATCGAGTTCGATGTCATCTCGCAAGAGCGCCGGCACAACGCCGCTTGCCTCCCGGTTCATCGAGAATACGCACGCCCAGCCGGCCCAGCGCAGCGTCTCGGCAAAAGCGAGGCAACGCATCGCATGACCGATTCCGATGTCGACCGAGGCATCGCATCGGAACAAAGCGCGCATTCTTGCGTTAGGCATGATTTTGGGCTGGCTCTGCGCTTAACACTTCTCGAAAAGCCACCAGGTCAGATTATCGAGACCCGTGACCCGCTTCCAGGCAAACCCGTAAGCCACTATTCGTAGATCCGGAAAAGTGTCGAGCCAGAGCCCGCCGAAGTCCCGCTTGAATAGCCGATCGTCATGTCCGCGGTAGGGGATCATTTCCGGCTTGTCCGAGAAATATTCGACACAAGCGATCCAACGGCTTGAGCAGCGATAGATTTCCCTTAACGACGCTTCCAGATGATCGGGATGGATATGGATCAGCACGCCCGAAGTGAAAGAAAATTCCGCCACCGCATCGGGGAACTCGATTTTCTGCGCCAGCCCGTCGCGCACATCGTCCGCCACTACGACGCCGTCCTTGACCAGAATTTCACGCGCCAATTCGTTCGGTTCGAGCGCGAAACGGCGCGCCGACGACAATTGCCGCAAGGCGCGAAGATTGACGCCGAGGTTGGCTCCGACCTCGAGAATGCTCGCCGGTGGCGCCGAGATCGTGTGCGATAGAATTTCCGCCCATAATACAAGCCGCGCCTGCATCTGCTCAGGCGATGCGGCGTTGCGGTCGACATAGGCGTTGCCGAATTCGCCGCGCCAGAATTCAGATTGCAGTGTCGATGTCATGACCGAACTCATTCCATTTAGGCCGGCTGCCGGCGCATTGCGTTGATGTCCGCGATCTCGGGATGCGCGGCAATCACCTTGAGCACGTCGGCCATGGCGCCGGCGCTGCCTTGTGGAAGCGCCGCAAACACCGCCCGGACGAATTCGAGGTCTTCGGGATAGTCAAGAGTCCACCGGTGTTCTTCGAGCGACGGATTTCCCAACGAAAGATTGGCGCGCCGGAGGTGCGGCGCGCGGCGGAGCCAGGGTGTCACGTGTTCGCGGTCATAGGGGTCATGCGTGCTTGCGTCCGCCTCGGCCAGCGCGGCGGCGGTGAAAGCCTCGCAGTCGAGCCCGTGCGGGAAACTGCGTGGCATGTTATTTGCCGCGTAGTCGGCGTGTTCGCTTTCGCGCAGCGCAAGAACGGCGCCGCAGGTTTCCGGGTCGATCAACGGGCAATCCGACGTGACCCGCATGATCACATCGGCGCCGGCTGTCTTTGCCGCGCCGAGATAGCGGCCGAGAACGTCCTGCTCCGACCCGCAAAAAACGTCGGCCCCGCAGCCGCGGGCGACCGCATGCAGCGGCTTGTTATCCTCTGCATCGGGAACCGCACAGACGACTTTGTCGCAGCCTTTGATCGCACGGCAGCGGTCGAGAACGTGCGCCAGCACCGGCCGGCCTTCGATTTCTTCCATTACCTTGCCCGGAAGGCGGCTCGACCCCATGCGCGCCTGAACGATGACAGCCGTCGTCATAGCCGGACGCGGATGCCATTCGCCGCGAGAAATTTTTTTGCCTCGCGCGGCGTCTGTTCGGTGAAGTGAAAAATGGAGGCAGCGGCAACCGCACTCGCGCGGGTTTGCGTCAGCACCTCGGCCATATGCGCATAATTGCCGCAACCGCCGGAAGCGATGACGGGAATATTGACGGCCGCGGTCACGTCGCGAACGAGATCGATATCGTAGCCCTGCATCGCGCCGTCGCGCTCGACCGAGGTCAGCAGGATTTCTCCCGCGCCGAGATGTTCAACCTGTTTCGCCCATTCGACCGGATCGCGGCCGGCAAGCTGACGGCCGCAATGCGTAGCGGTTTCGGGCTTGCCGCCTTCGCCGCGCCGAACGTCGATCGAGATGACGATGCATTGCGAGCCGAACTCGCGCGCGCCGTCGCGTATCAATTCCGGCGTGTCTATCGCGGCTGTATTGATGGCGACTTTGTCGGCGCCAACGGCGAGAAGATCGCGGATGTCCTCGATGGTCTTGACGCCGCCGCCGACAGTCATCGGCATGAAGCAATTGTCGGCAAGATCGTCGATCTCATGAAAATTCGGACGTTGGCCGCTCGGCGTTGCCGCGATATCGAGAAACACCAGTTCATCGACCTCGCGCAAATTGTAGACCCGCACCGACTGCATGGCCGCGCCGACGCGTCGCCACGAGTCGAAAGAGACGCCTTTGACGAGGCCGACATCCTTGAACAGCAAGGTCGGTATGATACGCGCCTTCAACACCTGTCAGACCGCCAGAAAGTTGCGTAGCAATTGAAAGCCATTCTTCTGGCTTTTTTCCGGATGAAACTGAGTGCCGAAGATGGGCTTATCCGTGAGTGCAATTGCCGAGGTGAACCCGCCGCAGACGGGCGTGCGCCCTGCTTCGGCCGACTCAGTACGCAATTTCATGTGATAGCTATGGACGAAATAGAAATCGCCGGCCTCGGGAATGCCGTCGAACAAACCTGAGTGGCCTTTTCTGGCGACTTCGTTCCATCCGATATGAGGAATTCGCTCATCGGCATTTTGCTGCTGCAGTTTGACAACCTCTCCGTCGACAAGACCGAGACCTTCGATTGGTCCGGCTGTCGAACCTTCCTCACCTGACGTCGCCATCAGCTGCATGCCGAGACAGGCGCCGAGAAACGGCACTTCCCGCGAAGCGCTGCGCGCCTTGATCGACGTTAGCAGGCCCCAATCCTTCAGATTGCGCATGGCCGCCGCGAAATTTCCCACACCCGGCAACACGATACGATCGGCACGATCTACTTGACGAGGATCGCGCGTGCGCTCGACCTGGGTTGCCCCGCATTCTTCGAGCGCGCGGATCATCGAATCGATATTGCAAAGACCGTAATCGACAACCACGGTCAGGCCGGCAGCCATGATCAGGCCAGCTCAAACAAGGGAACGAGATTACCCTTGCGGTCACGCATTGGCTTGCCGCGGTTGTCGAGCTTGAACAGCCGCTTGTTGGTGAAGCGATCGCAAACAGCCTGGAATTCCGCAAGCGACATATCGATTTCGTCGAGAATTTGCTCGATCGGCCGGCCGAGGCAGGTCGAGGGGAACTTGCCGTCGTGACGCCTGACCAATGTGACTGCGTCAGCGCGAGAAAGCCTGCCGCGCCGAATGTGATTGTTGGCAATGTCGGTGGCGCGGCCGAACCCGTATTTCAGATATTTGAAATAATCGTGAATGCCGGTCTGATAGTTATCGAGATTTTCGTAGGAAGCGAGTGAACCCTCGACGAAATGAGGCATGGCTTCAAATCCGAAGCCCTGCGCGATGATCGCGTTCTGGTAGCCATCCCACGGGAAAAAATAGCCCAGGAAAACGCCCGTGACGCCGACGCTCTTCAGGTCGGCGTCATTCGGATAATTATACTGAACGAGGTCGCGGCGGGAAATTCCGGCCGTCCCGATCAGATCGGACACGCGCAAGCCGAGCAGGCCGCCGAATTCCTCCAGCCATCGTCGGTCGAGCGCGTCGTGATCCTGTGCCGCCGCCGGGCCGCCGTATTCGTTCTGAGGATTTTCGCCCCAGACCAAAAGCGGCACGCGCATCGCCACCGCCATGCGCACAGGCACTGTGAAAATCATCACGTGTTCCGGCCAGGAAATATCGCCGATTTCCGTTAACGCCAGACGATTGATCTGACGCCGTATGATTGGATTGGCCGTGACCTCGATGTGGTCGACACCCAGTTTGGCGATGTTAACGAGATTCCGCCGGCCAATATCGGATAACGAGTCGGTGGTGGCGGTCACACAGAGGGGCTTGAGATCGAGCTCGAGCAACCGGATAACCTGGTAAGTAGAATCCTTGCCGCCCGAAACCGGCACGATGCAGTCGTAGTTCGAACCGTCCGCGGAACGATAGCGGTCGGTTATTTGCTTGAACTCCTGCCGGCGCTTGTCCCAATCGACTTCGGCTCGGCTTTCGAATGCGGTACACGCCGAACAGACGCCTTGCGCGTCAAAGCGCAGGTCCGGTTTGGTGTCCGGATACAGGCAATGGGCGCAGTAACGAATCATCGGCTTGCCACTCGTGCGGTTTGGGGTATGAATTTCGCGAAGGCGGCGGCGACACGCTCGACATCGGCGTCGCTCATACCGGGATAGAAGGGGATCGACAGACACCTATCGTAGTAGCGATCCGCGCCCGGAAGAGTCTGTTCGCCGTAGCGTTGCTTGTAGTAGGGCTGCCGATGGACCGGGATGTAGTGCACTTGGGTGCCGATGCCGTCTGCGCGCAGCAGATTCATCATGCGCGCGCGCGTCATGCCGAGCGCAGCAAAATCGATCAGCAGCGGATAGAGATGCCAGCCATGCGGCCGGTCATGTGGAACCGGGACGATCGCAGGCGCCATAGCGGCAAACAAGCGGTCGTACTGCGAGACGATTTCGATCCGCCGCTTTCGCATCATATCCAGCTTGCGGATCTGGCTGACACCAAGCGCGCACAGCACGTCCGGAAGCCGGTAATTCCAGCCGATCTCCGCCATCTCGTAATACCAGGGATTGGCATCGGCGCCGTCGAACGCAAGACCGCGATGAACGAACGCGGCCTTGTCGCGGATCATCCCATGCGACCGTAGCTGTCGCATGCGTTCCGCAAGCGCCGGATCGGATGTCGTCACAACCCCGCCTTCGCCGGTCGGGATCGCTTTCACCGCGTGCGTCGAAAAGCAGGCGACGCGCGAATGCCGCGCCGCACCGATATCGGCGACGCCAAGCGCATGACAGGCGTCCTCGATCAAGTCGATGCCTTCCGCCTTGGCGACGGCGGAAAGTCCCTCCATATCGCAAAGCTGGCCATTGAGGTGCACCGGCAGCGCCACCTTGACTAAAGCGCCGCCGACGCGGGCTCGTTGGCACGCTTCGGATAAGGTTTCCGGGGTCAGCAAACCGGTTTCGGAATCGACGTCGGCGAAGATCGCTTCCGCGCCGGTCATCCGGACAACGTTTGCGGTGGCGAGGAACGTCGTGGTCGGCACAACGGCGGCATCCCCCGGTCCAAGGTCGACCGCCAGGACTGCGAGATGCAGTGCAGCCGTACCGCTGTTGCAGGCGACCGCATGCGTGGCGCCGGATACCGTGGCAAAGGCGGTTTCGAAAGCCTCAACCAACGGCCCTGTCGTCAGGTAATCGCTGCGCAGGGCAGCAGCGACCGCGGCGACGTCGTCATCGTCGACGGTCTGCCGTGAGTAAGGCAAAAAGCCCGGGAAACTCATGCTGCGTTGTCAAGCAAGCCGGCAAGTCCGGGACCGTCGAGCCATTCGGAGTTGTGTTCCGACGAATAGCGGAAGCCCTCGGCAACCGGCTTTGCGCCGAACGCAACCAGATGACTGTCGTTCCACTCCAGCGACGGCGGACGGATCACGTAGCGATCGGCGAGCTCGACGGTCATGCGGGCATCGTCTTCGGTAATCATAACTTCGTGCAACTTCTCGCCCGGCCGGATGCCGACGATTTGGTGTGGAATTCCGGGCGCAATCGCGTTGGCCAGATCGACGAGACGCATCGACGGGATCTTCGGCACGAAAACTTCGCCGCCCTGCATAATAGCCAACGACGAGAGAACAAATGCGACCCCCTGATCGAGCGTGATCCAGAACCGGGTCATCCGATCGTCGGTGATCGGGATCGCCTTAACGCCGCGCCGAACCATGTCTTCGAACAGTGGAACGACCGAGCCGCGCGAACCGATAACGTTGCCATAGCGAACGACCGCGAAGCGCGGACCATTATCGCCCGACAGATTGTTCGCCGCGACCATGATCTTGTCGGCCGCCAGTTTTGAGGCGCCATAAAGGTTGATCGGGCTTGCCGCCTTGTCGGTGGAAAGCGCAATTACTTTTGCCACGCCGACGCGCAACGCCGCCTTGACCACGTTTTCCGCGCCATGAACATTCGTCAGGATACATTCAAACGGATTGTATTCGGCGGTCGGAACGATCTTGAGCGCTGCGGCATGGACGACAACTTCGATGTCGCGCATGGCGAGCTCCAGCCGGCCCGCGTCGCGCACGTCGCCGATGAAGAACCGGAGCCGGCCAAACTGATCGGGAAATTCCGACTGAAGCGCCAGCGCCATCGCATGCTGTTTTTGCTCGTCGCGCGAGAAAACGATGAGTTTGCCCGCTTGCGAAGTCCGCAGCAATCGGCGCACGAGAGCATTTCCGAACGAGCCAGTGCCGCCGGTCACAAGAATGGACTTGTTGGCGAGATCCGCTGCCGGCTTTTCGAATGTCTTGTGACTACCGTGCGCCACGTTGTTTATCCTCTCATTCATTAAGCTTCGCGTTTCCCCAATTTCGCGGAGAAGCCCGCGAAAGTCTGTGATTTGGCATGCTACCGCAGTTCGGGTGGCTCGCTCGCCACCCGATCAAAAACGAATTTCAGAACGCGAGTGGTTAGATCGCGCCAACGCTCTCCGGCGCAACGAAAAGCCGCACTTCACGTCCAAGAAGCGAAAGCAGGATGGCGACACGACGGTCATCGGCGGCCTTCTCAAATATTCCTGTTGCGTCCGCGAAAACTCCATCGAGCAGGCGAATCTTGCTGCCGGGTTTTACACCCGCCGGCAGACCTAATTTCACGAAGCCTGTCTCGGACTCGCGCGCCCGAATCTCATCGACCACTCCATCGGGAAGCGGGCGCGGCCTATCGCCCGCCAGGACGATTTGGCTGATGCCGAAGGTCGACTGAATCGAGCGCCACTGGTCGAACGCCAAGTCGAGCTCGACAAAGAGATAGCGCGGGAACAGAGGACGTGCGACGATTTCGGTTTTGCGAGCGTGGCGCCGCTGCCGTTGATAGCGCGGCAAATAGGTCGTGAAGCCTTGCCGGCGTAAGTTAAAGTCCGCCTTTGCCTCGCTGTTCGGGCGGGTATGGACGACGTACCAGAGAGCGCCGGTCATTTGCGAATCTCACGCGCGCCGGAATGGCGGCTGAATCTCACCCGCAGCAATTCGGGGACATGGACGCGATTTTCCGATAGCACAGTCAGCGAAATCTTGAGCGCTTCCCGGGTATGCTCCAATGCCGTAATCACGACGGCATCGACCTGACCGAAGGCCTTGAGTAGACGCTGAAGTTCGGCTGCGTTTTTGGCGTCGGCTATGCCTGCGACATCGACGTTCTTTTCGCGGGCGACGAGCAAAGCAATATCGGCAAGGTCACCGCCGCCCAACAACACAAACCGCTTCTGACCCCGCTGCGCCGCGGCGTCAAAAACCTCGGCGCATTGACTGCGGGCGCGGCGGAAAAACGAAAACGAATGCGACAGATAGCTCGCTGTCAGCCGCGACTTCTCGGCAAATCCCTGCGGCGTCAAATAATAGGCGTAACGCCGAGCTGGAACTTCACTCACCTTGATGAGCCCTTTGCGGACACACCTCTTGAGATAGGCATTCGCCAGACCGAGGGCGATGCCAAGCTCCTGGGCGACCGACCGTTGGGTGACGGATGGGTTGCGCTCGACCGCATCGAGAACGCCGAGCGCAATCTCGGCGTCGGCGAAATCAGTTTCCTCGTAAGTCGGATGACCGGTCGCCATATCTTGCTGGTTCAAATCCATCGGCGTCGTTGTTCACACTATGAACAGGGCAAGATCAAGTACTCGTTCACGCGATGAACGTCAACCCGCGCCGGTCAACAGAGTTAGCGTCATATACCATTGAAATATAACGTGTTTTTAAAATTTCCCTATAAACGGGCCGCTTTTAGATCAGTCGGACGTCCCCGTATAGCCGACCAACCGGCCTCGGTGAAGCGCTGCCATTAGCGGGTAGTATCTCAGTTTGAATTATTTCGACGCCCGACGACCAGCGCGACCGTTGCTCGCGGGTTCCAAGAATAGACGAAGTTGCGCACGTTGAAATGAGGTACCTGGTATCCCGCGTTGCGCAGGTATCCGGCGTAGTTGTGGAACCACATGTAGTGGCTCATATGCTTAGAGATGTCGCTGGCGTCGTTCATCGGCATGTAACCGCCCGTGATCGGGTCGCTGATCACGACGGACTGAAATCCCTTAGCGGCGAAGAAAGCCACGTGCCGCCGAAATTCGTTCGGAACCATCGCGCAAAAAGTGCTTGTCCCAAACACGATGTCAGCGTGCATGCAAGCGGCATCTTGCTCAATCAGATCAAGCGTGTACCCCTTCACAAACTCGACATTCGGCTTCGTGTACTTCTGCTTGGCGTTCGCGACCGACAGATCGACGCCGACGAACGAGGCTGCAGGAAAGTGTTCGGCGATGTCCACGAGAACATCACCATTGGCTACCCCTATCTCCAGCACTTTAGGTGAGCGACCGTGCTTTTGCTCGAAGTGCCTGATTTCAGCCTCTACCAAGGGGATAATCAGGCCGCGCTGCTGCCCCCGCAGCGGCTTCCCATCGGTCTTGGAGAATTCAGCATCGCCATATCCCGCAAGCGAGTCATCGCTGTAGAGCCGCAGCGCGGCGGCACTAATCCGATTCTTGTCCTTACCTTCGGTTTGCACTTCAAAGTCATGGATCAGCCGCGCGACGTGACCTTTGCAGAAGTAGGCGCTGATCTTGCTGAGGATGGGTGTGCCGGACTGAGTTAGACGGTAAAACCGCTGACGACCGAGCGCGGCAAGTAGCACTGCCCCAGACAATACGATCAGCCGGTTCTTTGCTTCATCTAGTACCGCCACCCGGTTCCCCCTCACCCATTGGCCAGCCCGCAATATATCTGCTATACTTGATGTTAAGCAACCAGTGGAACGACATGCCCAAAGGCCAGAAGCGCCCCGCCGACGTGATCGGCAACGCGATCAAGGTTGCCCGCATTGCCACAGGTGAGGATGAGGAAATCCTGTCCGACCACGGCAAGAACAAGGCCGCCGTAAGCCTCGGGCGGCGCGGCGGGGAAGCGCGCGCCAAGTCCTTGACTCCACGACTGCGTGCAGAGATAGCGCACACGGCAGCACAAGCGCGGTGGAAGAAAAAGACTTAGGCTACCTCGCTCTCCCCCTCGTCGTCGGCAGCTTTGCGGATTTCTATGTCCAGAGCCAAGTCCGTCCGCAGTGCGATAGGTTCTTCGGCCGAGTTCAAGCTATTCCATTGCTCCATATCGAACGCCAGTTGCACGCCGTCGCTGAGCATCTGCTCTCGACGGTTCACACACGACTTCAACATTTGATTGCGCATCGCATCGTGGCGATCTACTTCATGTTCTACA
>JAQSCR010000408.1:0-15886 GCA_029945495.1 Pseudolabrys sp.
GCGGCGGCGCGACGCCGCACACAACCGAGGCCGCGGTGACCAGCTGGATCCCGGCGAGCCGCAGCCGCCGGCGGCCGGTGATGTCGCCGAGCCGGCCGACGCTGACGATCAGCGTGGTGATGGCGAGCAGATAAGCAAGCACGATCCACTGGACCGCCTGGAACGAGGCGTTGAACGCCTCCGCCAAAGTCGGCAAGGCGACATTGGCGATGCTGGTGCCGAGCGAGGACAGCAGCATGGACAGCGACAGGCTGGCCAGTGCCCACCGAACGGCCGGTGCGCGTTCCGCGCCCGCGGCTGCAGCATCATGAGATTCCGAAGTCATCGTCGCTCTCCCTTGAACTGCCCCCGAAATAGGCCCTGATCAGACATGGCGGAAGACGCATGATTTGCACTTTATTCGTGCGTTTGACGCCACATCCCAACTTGGCTTGTGCTAGGGTCGGTCCATGTCGACGCCCGATCTCAATTTGCTGGTCACCCTCGATGTGCTGCTGGCCGAGGGCAGCGTGGCGCGCGCGGCGCAACGCTTGCGGCTGAGCCCGTCGGCGATGAGTCGGGCGCTGGCGCGGTTGCGCGAGACGACGGGCGATCCGCTGCTGGTGCGGGCCGGACGCGGTCTCGTTGCCACGCCACGCGCGCTCGAACTTCGCGAGCGGGTCGGTCAGCTCGTCGAGGCCGGCAAAGCGGCGCTCAGCCCGGCCGAAACGCTCAACCTCAAGCAACTGGAGCGGACGTTCACGCTGCGCGCCAGCGACGGCTTTGCCGAGACCTTCGGACCGGACCTCATCACGCGCCTGGGTCGGGAAGCGCCCGGCGTGCGGCTGCGCTTCATGCAGAAGCCGGACAAGGACAGCACGCCGCTACGCGACGGCACCGTCGATCTCGAAATTGGCGTCGTCGGCAAGGCGACGGGGCCGGAGGTCCGCGCGCAGGCTTTGTTCCGCGACCGGTTCATCGGCGCCGTGCGCAAGGGGCACGCGCTGAGCAAGGGCAAGATCACCGCCGCGCGCTACGCGGCCGGTCGTCACATCCTGGTGTCGCGTCGGGGTCTCGACAAAGGACCGATCGATGACGCCCTCGGTGCGCTTGGACTCACGCGAAACATCGCCATCATCGTCGGCGGCTTCTCGACGGCGCTATCGATCGCGCGGGCCTCCGACCTGATCGCCGGTATCCCCGAACGAGGCACCGCGGCCCTGCGCACGGGAATGCACAGCTTTCCGCTTCCGGTCGTTACGTCGGAAATTACCGTGGCCATGCTGTGGCACCCGCGGCTCGACGCCGATTCGGGGCATAGTTGGCTGCGCGACTGCGTGCGCGACATTTGCGCCGACAGCCGCTGATTCAAAGGTTTATCGCTACTGATCGATCAAGCCGTTCGGCTTGGCGAATTTGCGCAACTCGACGATATTCTCGATCACGATCACCGGGCCGGACGTCACGATGCCCTGCTTGGCCAGTTGCGCCAGATTGCGCGACAGGTTTTCCGGCGTCATGCCCAGGTGCGAGGCCAGTGTGCGCTTGTCGATGGTCAGCGATATCTTGCGCTTGTCTCCCTGGCGGGTGTCTTCCTGCAAAATCCAGTTCGCCAGCCGTTCGGTGCTGGTGCGCAGCTTCTCGTTCTTGAGCGCGCGCACGACGCCGCGGTAGCGCGCCGCCAGCTCGTTGACCAAGGCACGGGCGAAGGCGGCGTCGCGGTCGAACACGTCGCGCACCGCTTGCGCCGGGATCATGAGAATCTGCGCCGCCGTCAAGGTGCGCGCCGATTTGAGATAGACCTCGTCGCGGATCACCGCCGCCAGAATGAAGGTGGTCACCGGCTGCAGGATGTCGAGCACGGTTTCGTGGCTGTCGTGGCTGGCGAACAATTCGACCGATCCCTCGACGACGATGTGCAGGAAGTCGGGCAGGTCGCCTTCCTGGATCAATGTGACGCCCTGCGGGAATCGTTGCAGCAGCGCCGTGCTCATCAATTCGTCGAAATGTTTCTCGCTGACGTTTTCGAACAGCGGCAGTGCGCGAACGAGATCGGTTTCAGTCTGACGCATCGGGCACCTCCGGCAAGCTCGATAATCCCATTCTAGAACGGTCGCGGCCGCGTGGATTGATAAACATCAAGCCGGATTAGATAAAATGTAAGCTGCTGACTGCTCATAATCAATACTTTGGCTGCCAAGTAATAAGCGCAGGAAGGTCAATAAGCCGCAGTATATCGTACGTGACTTTGATCGATCTCAAAGTTGAGTGCGATGCAGCGTGCATTGTTACCCCCACGCGTCCGCAACGGACGAGAATATGGGGCAGATTATGCACGACGAACCGGTTGCCAGCATCGAGGGCCAGGGCCGCGCGCTCTGGATGTCCACCATCGCCTTCACCGTCTGTTTCGCGGTGTGGACCCTTTTCGCGATCATCGGGATCCAGATCAAAAAGGATCTGGGCCTGAATGAAACCCAGTTCGGCCTGCTGATCGGCACCCCCATCCTTACCGGTTCACTGGTGCGCATCTTCCTCGGCATCTGGACCGACCAGATCGGCGGCCGCCGCGTCTACACCGTGGTCATGCTGGCGGCGGCGCTTGCCACCTTCCTGCTGACTTACGCGCACACCTACACCCAGTTCCTGATCGCCGCGCTCGGCGTCGGCATCGCCGGCGGCTCTTTCGCGGTTGGCATCGCCTATGTCTCGCGCTGGTATCCGCCCGAGAAGCAGGGCACGGCGCTCGGCATCTTCGGCGCAGGCAATGTCGGCGCGGCGGTGACCAAGTTCATCGCGCCCTTCGTCATGGTGGCTTATGGCTGGCAGGTGACGGCGCAGGTCTGGGCCGTCGCCATCGCGCTGATGGGCATCATCTTCTGGTTCACCACCAAGGAAGACCCGGTCGAGATGGCGCGCCGCGCCAAAGGCGCGCGTCCGGTCAGCGCCTGGTTGGAGCTCGATGCGCTCAAGAACGTCCAGGTCTGGCGCTTTTCGCTGTATTATTTCTTTGCCTTCGGCGCCTTCGTCGCGCTGTCTTTATGGCTGCCGCGCTATCTGATCGGCGTCTACGGCCTGAGCATCGAATCGGCCGGCATGCTGGCCGCCGCCTATTCGATTCCCGCGAGTCTGTTCCGCGCCTATGGCGGTCATCTTGCCGATCGCTACGGCGCCCGCCGCATCATGTACTGGATGTTCGGCGTCTCGGTGTTGATCACCTTCATCCTCGCTTATCCGCCGACCGATTACGTGATCGCCGGCATCAAGGGCCCGATCCACTTCCACATGTCGACCGGCGTCGTCACCTTCACCGCTTTGGTGTTCGTGCTCGGCTTCTTCATGAGCCTGGGCAAAGCCGCGGTCTACAAGCACATCCCGGTCTATTATCCGGGAAACGTCGGCTCGGTCGGCGGTCTGGTCGGCATGATCGGCGGCCTCGGCGGTTTCATCCTGCCGATCGTGTTTGGCGTGCTCAACGATCTCACCGGCATCTGGACCAGCTGCTTCATGCTGCTGTTCCTGGTCGCCAGCATCTCGCTCGCCTGGATGCACTTTGCCATCCGCCGCATGGAACGCGAAGCCTTCGAGCCTGCCTTGCGCAAGCTGCCGCAGTTCCCGGAGATGCAGCCGATCCACGAGGAGAAGCACATCGGTGCGCTCTCCGGCTACGTGCTGGATCAATGGAAGCCGGAAGATCCGGCGTTCTGGGCCAGCAAAGGCCGCGCCATCGCCCGCCGCAATCTGTGGATCTCGATCCCGGCCTTGCTGCTCGCTTTCGCGGTCTGGATGGTGTGGTCGGTGGTCGTCGCCAAGTTGCCGGCGGTCGGCTTCAAGTTCTCGACCGACCAGCTGTTCTGGCTGGCCGCCATGCCCGGCCTCTCCGGCGCGACGTTGCGTATCTTCTATTCTTTCATGCCGCCAATCTTTGGCGGCCGGCTATGGACGTCGATCTCGACCTGGTCGCTGATGATCCCGGCGGTCGGTATCGGGCTTGCGGTGCAATCGCCCGACACGCCCTACATCTTCTTCCTGGCGCTGTCGCTGCTGTGCGGCTTCGGCGGCGGCAACTTCGCCTCGTCGATGGCCAATATCAGCTTCTTCTTCCGCAAGGCGGAGAAGGGCAACGCGCTGGCGCTCAATGCCGGTCTCGGCAATCTCGGCGTCAGCGTCGTGCAGTTCGTCATCCCGCTGGTCATTACCGCCGGCGTATTCGGCTGGTTCGGCGGCGATCCGCAGGTGGCGGGCGACGGCACCAAGCTCTGGCTGCAGAACGCCGGCTTCATCTGGGTGCCGTTCATTGCCCTCTCGGCGACGGCGGCGTGGTTCGGCATGAACGACATCGCCGACATGCGGGCGTCGTTTGCCGATCAGGCGGTGATCTTCAAGCGCAAGCATAACTGGCTGATGTGCTGGCTCTACACCGGCACCTTCGGCTCGTTCATCGGATATTCGGCGGGCTTCCCGCTGTTGGCCAAGACCATGTTCCCGCAGGTCGACTCGCTCAAGTTCATCTTCCTTGGGCCTTTTGTCGGCGCGCTGTCGCGCTCGGCGACCGGCTGGCTGTCGGATCGCTACGGCGGCGGCCGCGTCACCTTCTGGGTCTTCACGCTGATGATCGTGGCGGTCGGCGGCGTGCTGTACTTCCTCGGCATCAAGGACCAGCCCGGCGCCTTCTGGGGCTTCTTCGCGATGTTCATGCTGTTGTTCTTCGCCACCGGCGTCGGCAACGCATCGACCTTCCAGATGATCCCGGCGATCATGCGCGCCGAACTGGTCCGGCTCGAGCCCGGCATGAGCATCGACGTCCGCCAGAAGCAGGCTGAGATGGAATCGGCGGCGATCATCGGCTTCACCTCGGCGGTCGCGGCCTATGGCGCCTTCTTCATCCCGAAAGCCTACGGCACCTCGATCTCGCTGACCGGCGGCCCGGAAATGGCGCTGTGGGGCTTCATGGCCTTCTACGTCACCTGCGTCGTCATCACCTGGGGCTTCTACACCCGCCGTGGCGGCCTGCTGCGTGACATCGAGCGCGGCGGTTCGCTGCCGCCCGCCGCTATGCAACCGGCCGAATAAGGAACAAGACTCATGAGCCACTTTCTTGATCGCTTGACCTTCTTCAGCCGCGGTAGCGAACCGTTCTCGGACGGTCACGGCATCACCACCAGCGAAGACCGGCGTTGGGAGGATGGCTATCGCAAGCGCTGGCAGCACGACAAGATCGTGCGCTCGACGCATGGCGTGAACTGCACCGGCTCGTGCTCGTGGAAGATCTACGTCAAGGGCGGCATCGTCACCTGGGAAACCCAGCAGACCGATTATCCGCGCACGCGGCCGGATCTGCCGAACCACGAACCGCGTGGTTGCGCCCGCGGCGCCAGCTATAGCTGGTACCTCTATTCCGGCAACCGGGTGAAATATCCGCTGGTGCGCTCGCGGCTGTTGAAGCTGTGGCGCGAAGCGCGCGTGCTGATGACGCCGGTCGCCGCCTGGAAATCGATCGTCGAAAATCCAGCGAAGCGCGCGGCTTACGTCGAGAAGCGCGGCCTCGGCGGCTTCGTCCGCTCGACCTGGGACGAGGTGAACGAACTGATCGCCGCCGCCAACGCCTACACCGCCAAGACCTACGGTCCCGATCGCGTCTTCGGCTTCTCGCCGATTCCGGCGATGTCGATGGTGAGCTATGCCGCGGGCTCGCGCTATCTGTCGCTGCTCGGCGGCGTCTGCATGTCGTTCTACGACTGGTATTGCGATTTGCCGCCGGCGTCGCCGCAGACCTGGGGCGAGCAGACCGACGTGCCGGAATCGGCCGACTGGTACAATTCCGGCTTCCTGCTGCTGTGGGGCTCGAACGTGCCGCAGACGCGCACGCCCGACGCGCACTTCTATACCGAGGCCCGTTATCGCGGTGCCAAGAGCGTCGTCATCTGCCCGGACTATTCCGAAGCCTCGAAATTCGCCGACCTGTGGATGTCGCCGAAGCAGGGCACCGACGCCGCGCTCGGCATGGCCATGGGCCACGTCATCCTGCGCGAATTCCATATCGACCGGCAGGCCCAATATTTCCAGGATTACGTCCGGCAATACACCGACATGCCGATGCTGGTGCGGCTGGTGAAGCAGGGCGGCCACTACGTGCCCGAGCGCTTCCTGCGCGCCTCCGACTTCGTCAAGGGCTGCGACGAAGCCAACAATCCGGAATGGAAGACGGTCGCTTTTGACGAGACCACCGGCGCCGTCGTCGTGCCGAAGGGTTCGGTCGGCTTCCGCTGGGGCGAGAAGGGCAAGTGGAATCTGCAGGAGCAGGCCTCCGACGGCACGGCGACGCAGCTCCGCCTATCGCTCGCCAGCGTGAAGGACGGCGTCGCCGCCGTCGGCTTCCCGTATTTCGGCAATCGCGAGCACGACCACTTCCAGGGCACCGACCATCCGGACGTGCTGGTGCGCAACGTACCGACCAAGACGCTGCAACTGGTCGAGGGCGAGACGATCGTCGCCTCGGTCTACGATCTGTTCGTCGCCAATTACGGCGTCGATTGCGGTCTCGGCGGCGAGCATCTCGCCAAGAACTACGACGACATGCAGCCTTACACGCCGGCCTGGGCGGAAAAGATCACCGGCGTGCCGCGCGATCAGATCATCACCACGGCGCGCGAATTCGCGCTCAACGCCGAGAAGACCAAGGGTCGCTCGATGGTGATCGTCGGCGCGGGCTTAAACCACTGGTACCACATGGACATGAACTACCGCGGCATCATCAACATGCTGGTGATGTGCGGTTGCGTCGGTCAGTCCGGCGGCGGCTGGTCGCATTATGTCGGCCAGGAAAAGCTGCGCCCGCAATCGGGCTGGCTGCCGCTCGCCTTCGGCCTCGATTGGGGCCGCCCGCCGCGGCAGATGAATTCGACCTCGGCGTTTTACGCGCACACCGATCAGTGGCGTTACGAGACGCTCGACGTGTCGGAAGTGCTGTCGCCGACCGCGCCGGCCGGTCCCTGGGACGGCGCGTTGATCGACTACAACGTGCGCGCCGAGCGCATGGGCTGGCTGCCGTCAGCGCCGCAACTCGAGACCAATCCGCTGGAGGTGTCGAAGCTTGCCGCCGCCGCCGGCATGGAAGCCAAGGATTACGTCGCGGCGAACCTCAAGTCGGGCAAGCTGAAGCTGTCCTGCGACGATCCCGACAAACCGGTCAACTGGCCGCGCAACATGTTCGTCTGGCGCTCCAACCTCCTGGGCGCGTCGGGCAAAGGCCACGAATATTTCCTCAAGCATCTGCTCGGCACCCAGCATGGCGTGATGGGCAAGGACCTCGGCCAGGACGGCAAGAAGAAGCCGATGGACGTCGTCTGGCACGAGAAGGCGCCGGAAGGAAAGCTCGACCTCCTGGTCACGCTCGACTTCCGCATGTCGACCACCTGCGTCTATTCCGACATCGTTCTGCCGACCGCGAGTTGGTACGAGAAGAACGATCTCAATACGTCGGACATGCACCCGTTCATTCATCCGTTGACCGCGGCGGTCGATCCGGTGTGGGAAGCGCGCAGCGATTGGGAAATCTACAAGGGCATCGCCAAGGCGTTCTCAGGCGTAGCGCCGGAAGTGCTCGGCGTCGAGAAGGACGTCGTGCTGACCCCGATCATGCACGACTCGCCCGGCGAGATCGCGCAGCCCTTTGACGTGAAAGACTGGAAGAAGGGCGAGATCGATCCGATCCCCGGCAAGACCATGCCGACGGTGACGGTGGTCGAGCGCGACTATCCCAATCTCTACAAACGCTTCACCTCGCTCGGACCGCTGATGGCCAAGCTCGGCAACGGCGGCAAGGGCATGGCCTGGAACACCGAGCATGAGGTCGACTTCCTGAAAAGCCTCAACGGCGTCGTGCTGGAGGAGGGGGCGACCAAGGGCCTGGCCCGCATCGATACCGACATCGACGCCTGCGAGGTGCTTCTCAGCCTGGCGCCGGAAACCAATGGCGAAGTTGCGGTCAAGGCCTGGACCTCGCTCGGCGGCTTCACCGGTCTCGACCACACCCATCTCGCCATCCCGAAGGAAGACGAGAAGATCCGCTTCCGCGACGTCGTCGCGCAGCCGCGCAAGATCATCTCGTCGCCGATCTGGTCCGGGCTTGAATCGGAAAAGGTCTGTTACAACGCCGGCTACACCAACGTGCACGAGCTGATCCCGTGGCGCACGCTGACCGGCCGTCAGCAGCTCTATCAGGATCATCTGTGGATGCGCGCCTTCGGCGAAGGCTTCTGCGTCTATCGCCCGCCGATCGATACCAAATCGGTCAATCCGGTGATCAACCGCAAGCCGAACGGCAATGACGCGGTGGTGCTGAACTTCATCACGCCGCATCAGAAGTGGGGCATCCACTCGACCTATACCGACAACCTGCTGATGCTGACTCTGTCGCGCGGCGGTCCTTGCGTGTGGATTAGCGAGACCGACGCCAGGAAGGCCGGCATCGTCGACAATGATTGGATCGAGGCGTTCAACACCAACGGCGCGCTGGTTGCGCGCGCGGTCGTCTCGCAACGCGTCAAGGCGGGCATGTGCATGATGTATCATGCGCAGGAGAAGATCGTGAACGTGCCGGGTTCCGAACAGACCGGCCATCGCGGCGGCATCCACAACTCGGTGACCCGCACGGTGCTCAAGCCGACCCACATGATCGGCGGCTACGCCCAGCAAGCCTACGGCTTCAACTATTACGGCACCGTCGGCTCGAACCGCGACGAATTCGTCATCGTCCGCAAGATGTCGAAAGTCGACTGGCTCGATACGCCGAACGCCGATCAGCCCGAACCTATGGCCATCGCGCCCAACTTGGAGGCCGCAGAATGAAAATCCGTGCGCAGATTGCCATGGTGCTGAATCTCGACAAATGCATCGGCTGTCATACTTGTTCCGTCACCTGCAAGAACGTCTGGACCAGCCGCGAAGGTATGGAATACGCCTGGTTCAACAACGTCGAAACCAAGCCCGGTATCGGCTATCCGAAGGACTGGGAAAACCAGAAGCGCTGGAACGGCGGCTGGCGTCGCAAGAAGAACGGCAGAATCGAGCCGCGCATCGGCTCGAAATGGCGGGTGCTGGCCAACATTTTCGCCAATCCCGATCTGCCGGAGATCGACGACTATTACGAGCCCTTTACCTTCGACTACGAGCATCTGCAGACGGCGCCGGAAATGGCGGCGATGCCGACGGCGCGGCCGCGCTCGCTGATCTCCGGCGAACGCATGGAAAAGATCGAGTGGGGTCCGAACTGGGAGGAAATCCTCGGCGGCGAATTCGCCAAGCGCTCGAAGGACTACAACTTCGAAGGCGTGCAGAAGGAAATGTACGGCGAGTTCGAAAACACCTTCATGATGTATCTGCCGCGGCTGTGCGAGCATTGCCTCAACCCGACCTGCGTCGCCGCCTGTCCGTCAGGCGCCATCTACAAGCGCGAGGAGGACGGTATTGTCCTGATCGACCAGGACAAGTGCCGCGGCTGGCGCATGTGCGTGTCCGGCTGCCCGTACAAGAAGATCTATTATAACTGGTCGAGCGGCAAATCCGAGAAGTGCATCTTCTGCTATCCGCGCATCGAAGCTGGCCAGCCGACCGTCTGCTCGGAAACCTGCGTCGGCCGTATCCGCTATCTCGGCGTCGTTTTGTACGATGCCGACCGCATCGAGGAAGCGGCGAGCACCCCGAACGAACAGGACCTGTACGAAGCGCAACTCGGCGTCTTCCTCAATCCGCACGATCCGGCCGTCATCGAGCAGGCGCGCCGCGACGGCATTGCCGAGAACTGGCTGGAAGGCGCTCGCCGCTCACCGGTCTACAAGATGGCGATGGAATGGAAGGTGGCGTTCCCGCTGCATCCGGAATACCGCACGCTGCCGATGGTCTGGTACGTGCCGCCGCTGTCGCCGATTCAATCGGCCGCCGCCGCCGGCAAGATCGGCCATGACGGCGAGATGCCGGATGTGCGCAGTTTGCGCATTCCGCTCAAATATCTCGCCAACTTGCTGACCGCCGGCAAGGAAGAGCCGGTGGCGCTCGGCCTCGAGCGCATGCTCGCCATGCGCGCCTATATGCGGGCGAAAACGGTCGACGGCCTGATCGACGAGAAGATCGCGCAGCGCGTCGGTCTCACCGGCGCGGCGATCGAGGACATGTACAAGTACATGGCGATCGCCAATTACGAGGATCGCTTCGTCATCCCGACGTCGCACCGCGAAACCACCGAAGACGCGCTCGAGCTGCGCGGCTCCTGCGGCTTCTCGTTCGGCAATGGCTGCGCCACCGGCGCGACCGAAACCAATCTGTTCGGCTCGCCGAAACGTGCCAAGAACCCGATGGAGGTCGTGTAATGGCCAAGACCTTCAAGGCGCTCTCGGCGCTGTTGAGTTATCCGACCGTTGAGTTGCAGCAGGCGGTCGACGAGTTGCGCGCCGTCATTGAGACCGAGGCGCTGGTGCCGGCGGCGGTCCGCCGCCAGCTCGATGCGCTGATGACCGACATCGCCGACGGCGACATCTACGATCTGCAGGAACGCTACGGCCTGCTGTTCGACCGCACCCGCTCGCTGTCGCTGCATCTGTTCGAGCACGTGCACGGCGAAAGCCGTGATCGTGGCCAGGCGATGGTCGATCTGTTGGCCATGTACGAGGACAAGGGCCTCGCCGCAGTCAAGAATGAGCTGCCGGATTATCTGCCGCTGTTTCTTGAGTTTCTCGCCACGCTGCCGCAGGCGGAAGCCTGCGACCTGCTCGGCCAGCCGGCGCATATTCTCGGCGCGCTCGCCGAACGGCTGCGCAAACGCCAATCGCCGTACGAAGCGGCGCTGCGGGCGCTGGTCGCGCTGTCGTCGGTCAAGCCGAACGGCGCGGAAGTGTCGGCGCTGCTGGCGCTGCCCGATCCCGATCCGATGGATCTCGCGACGCTCGATGCCGAATGGGAGGACGAGGCGGTGCAGTTCGGCCCCGGCGCCAACGACAGCTGCAAAGACGAGTTGATCTCCCATGTCCGCGGCGCATTACGTCCCGCGCCCGGCATGCCCGCATCCCGTCCCGTTTCGCCGCGTCCTTGAGGATCTCATCATGCGCGACTTGATCACCTACATCGTCTTCGGCTGGTATCCGTATTTCTGCCTGACCGTGTTCCTGCTCGGCAGCCTCGTGCGTTTCGACCGCGAGCAGTACACCTGGCGCAGCGGCTCGAGCCAGTTGTTGCGCCGCCGGCAACTGACCTGGGGCTCCAACCTGTTCCATGTCGGCATATTGGTGATTTTCATGGGCCACTTCGTCGGCCTGCTGACGCCGATCGTGGTGTTCGACACGCTCGGCATTTCGCACACCTTCAAGCAATGGCTCGCCATCATCGCCGGCGGCGTCGCCGGCGTCATGTGCTTCGTCGGCATCACGCTTCTGGTGCATCGCCGGCTGTTCGACGCGCGCATCCGCACCAACTCGTCGTTCGGCGACATCGCCATCCTGCTGCTGCTCTATGCCCAGCTCTGTCTCGGGCTCGGCACCATCTTCGTGTCGCTGCAGCATCTCGACGGTCACGAGATGGTGAAATTCATGACCTGGGCTCAAGGGATTCTCACTTTGCAGCCGGGCGTCTCGGCGTTGATCGCCGACGTGCACCCGATCTTCAAGGCGCACCTGTTTCTCGGCATGACGATCTTTCTCGTCTTCCCGTTCACCCGCCTGGTGCACATCTGGAGCGCGCCGGTCTGGTATCTCGGCCGCCGCGGCTATCAAATCGTGCGCAGCCAGGGCCCTCGCAGCGCTTCCGCTGCGTCCAGTCAGAGCCGCCGCGCGGCGCGCACCATTTCGGCGGAGTATCCCCGATGAGCTGTTCTGTCCATGCACAACTGCCCACCGGGCGGCCCGTTAATGTCGTCGTCAACGGCGTCGCCATCGCGCGCGACGAAATCGTGCGCGAGATGCAGCATCACCCGGCCGGCAAACCGATCGCGGCCTGGCAACAGGCGGCGCGCGCGCTGGTCATCCGCGAACTGCTGATGCAGGAGGCGCGCCGGCTCGCCATCGAGCCGCAGCCGCTCACCGAGGACGGCCGCCGCGAGACCGACGAGGAAGCGATCATGCGCGGCCTGGTCGACCGCGAAGTGGTGGTGCCGCAGGCCGACGACGAGACCTGCCGGCGCTATTACCAGCGTCACCAGGCGCAGTTCCGCTCGCCGGACATCTACGAGGCCGCGCATATCCTGTTCGCGGCCCGGCCCGCCGACAAGGACGCCTATGCGGCGGCGCGCGCCGAAGCCGAAGGCGTGCTGGCGGCGCTGATCGAACGGCCGGAGTCCTTTGCGACCATGGCGGAGGCCTATTCGGCCTGCTCGTCGGCGGCGCATGGCGGCAATCTCGGCCAGATCGTCACCGGACAGACCACGCCGGAATTCGAGCAGGCGCTGGTGGCGCTGGCGCCCGGCGCGCTGTGCGCCGAGCCGGTGGCGACGCGTTACGGCTTTCACATCATTCGGCTGGACCGCAAGCATGACGGCCAGTTGCTGCCCTATGAACTCGTTGCCTCGCGCATCGCCGACTATCTGAACGAGAGCGTGCGGCGACGCGCCGACGCGCAATACATCGCGCGGCTGGTCTCGGCGGCGAAGATCGAGGGCATCGACCTTGCCGATGCCGACGCGCATCGGGTCCACTAAGGGGAGGCGCACATGCTGTTGGGCGATCTGTTGGCCTCGCTGAGCAATGAGGCCGCCGCGACCGAGGCCATTCTCAGCGTCAACGATCTGTCGATGCTGACGGCGATGCGCCAGCAGGCGCAGGCCGACGGTCTCGATTTGCCGGCCTATGTCGCCGGTACGGTGCGGCGCTACGCCTCGGAGGCCACCGACGAGGAATGGATCACCTTGATGGGGCTTTTGAACCGCGCGCCCGATCCCGGCGCGGTGTGTCTGAAGCGCGCCTTCGAACACGCGCTGAACGGCTAGCGCAATAGAGCAGGGAAGCGATACGGAAATCATGAATGCTGTCCCTCGCTTGAAAGCCTATGCCGGTCCGGTGCTTCTGTCTTACGGTTTCCGGCCGTTCTTTTTTCTCGGCGCGCTTTACGCCGGGCTCGCAGTGCTGGCCTGGCTCCCGATCTTTCACGGCGAACTGCAACTGCGCACCGCCTTTGGCGCCATCGACTGGCACGTGCACGAGATGCTGTACGGCTATCTGCCGGCGGTGGTGACCGGCTTTCTGCTCACCGCGATTCCCAACTGGACCGGACGCCTGCCGATCCAGGGTACGCCGCTTTTGGTGCTGGTCGTGCTGTGGCTCGCTGGCCGTGTTGCCGTCACGCTTTCCGCCGAGATCGGCTGGCTCGCCGCCGCGTTTATCGACGCCGGCTTCCTGGCGCTGCTGATCGCGGCGATCGCGCGCGAGATTATCGCCGGCAAGAACTGGCGCAATCTGCGCGTCGTCGCTGTGATCGCGTTGCTGCTTGTCGGCAACATCGCCTTCCATCTCGAATCGCATTTCAGCGGCAGCGCCGACTACGGCATCCGCATCGGCATCGCCGCCATGGTGCTGTTGATTTCGGTGATCGGCGGCCGCGTCGTGCCGAGCTTCACCCGCAACTGGCTGGTGCGCGAAAATCCCGGCCGGCTGCCGGCGCCGATGGCGCGTTTTGATGTTGTTGTGATCGCCGTCAGCGCCACCGCTTTGGCGCTGTGGGTGGCGCAGCCAAGCGGCAAATTAGTTGCCGCGGCGCTTGGCGTTGCTGGCCTGTTGCAGATCGCGCGGCTGGCGCGCTGGGCCGGCGACCGCACGTTCCGCGACCGCCTGGTTCTGGTTCTGCATGCCGGCTACGCCTTCGTCCCGTTGGGCTTTCTGCTCTCGAGCGCCGTGGCGCTCGATCTTGTCGCCGTGGGCGCCGGCATCCATGCCTGGACGGTGGGCGCTGCCGGCACCATGACGTTGGCGGTGATGACGCGCGCCAGCCTCGGCCACACCGGCCATGCGCTCGTCGCTTCGGCGGTGACGCAAGCAATTTACGCCGCGGTCGTCGTCGCCGCGCTGGCGCGCATCGGCGCTTCTTTAATTCCGACCTGGAGCGAGCCATTGCTGCACGTCACCGTGCTGGCCTGGTGCGTCGCCTTCTTCGGCTTCGCCGCGTCCTATGGCCCGCTGCTGCTGGGCAAGAAGCGCGCGGCAGCGGCCCGTTAGTCAAACCGCATTGCGCAAGGAGTTTGAAATGTCCGCTCAACCGTCGTCCAATATCCTGGCTGTCGTCTATACCGACGGGCTCGCCGCCGACAAGTTTCTCGCCGGCTGGGGCTATGCGCTGCGTGCCGCCGGATTGAGCGTGGCCGGTCTGGTCCAGCTCAATACGTTCGAGCGCGATCCCGGCAAATGCGACATGGCGGTCGAAGAATTGTTCTCCGGCGCGGTGCTGCAATTGTCGGAAGATCGCGGCAAGGAATCGAGCGGCTGCCGGCTCGACCGCAGTATCTTGACGGAAGCCGCCGGCCTGCTGTTGAGCGCGCTGGAAGAAAAGCCCGACATCATGGTTCTGAACAAGTTCGGCAAGGTCGAAGCCGAAGGCGAAGGCCTGCGCGACGCGCTCGCCAAGGCCGTCGAACTCGACGTGCCGATCGTCGTCGGCGTTCCGTTCCGCAACCTCGACCAGTGGCGTCTATTTGCCGGCGATCTGGCCGAGGAATGCGCGGTCGATTCACCGCAGGTCAGACAATGGCTCGCGGCGCGCGATCTGCTGCCGAAGGGCGAGCGGCCGGCCGGCGAAGCCGCGGCCGGCAGCCCGGCGCGCCATTAGCGCGGTGGACCGGTCATGAGCCTTGATCACTTGTTCGATCGCAATGTCGCCTGGGCGCAGGCCAAGACCCGCGACGATCCGAATTTCTTTTCGCGCATGGCCGGCGTGCAATCGCCGAAGCTCTTGTGGATCGGCTGTTCGGACAGCCGCGTCACCGCCAATGACGTGCTCGGCCTCGATCCGGGCGAAGTTTTCGTCCAACGCAACATCGCCAATGTCGTGCACACCAGCGACATGAACCTGCTGGCGGTGATGGAATACGCCATCGAGATCCTCAAGATCGAACACATTATCGTCTGCGGCCATTACGGCTGCGGCGGCATCCAGCGCACTTTGGGCGAGGACCGCTCGGCGCTGGTCGATCACTGGCTGCAGCCGATTGTCATGCTGTACCGCAAGCACCGGCCGCTGTTCGATGCGATTGCTGATATCAATGCGCGGATCAACCGGATGTGCGAACTCAACATCGAGATGCAGGTGCGCCGGGTGGCGTCGATCCCGACCGTGGAGAACGCCTGGGTTCGCGGCCAGCCGCTGCAACTGCACGGCTGGATCTACGGCGTCGATGACGGCTTGCTGCGCGATCTGGGGCCGACCATCGCCTCGACCGCCGAGCGTGACGCCTTGATCAGCATCGACGATCGCGTGCGTCAGCCGGCCGAGCCGACCAGCGGCGTGCGCCGCCATGCCATCGATGCCTTCGGCGGCCGCAACAGTGGCGGCTGCCCGGATTGCAGCCCGCGGCGCGGCTAGCGGCGCAGCGCCAAGGCCGGCGCTATTTGACCATGCCGGCGAGGCGCGGCAGCCACAGAGTCAATTCCGGGATCATGGTGATTGCGATCAGCGACGCCAGCAGCGGCAACAGCCACGGGATGATCGCCATCGTCGTCCGTTCGATCGACAGTTTGGCGATGCGCGCCAGCACGAACAGCACCATGCCGAGCGGCGGATGTAAAAGCCCGATCATCAGATTGAGCGTCATGACGACGCCGAAATGCACCGGGTCGATGCCGACTTTGAGGATCACCGGCATCAGCACCGGCACCAATATGCTGATCGAGGCGATCGGCTCGAGGAAACAGCCGACCACCAGCAGCAGAAAGTTCGA
>JAQSCR010000408.1:15896-19802 GCA_029945495.1 Pseudolabrys sp.
GCAGGATGATGTAGCGGTTGTCGGTCAGCGCCAGCAGCGCTTCGGTGGTGTATTCGGTGACGCGCGTCGTCGTCAGCACCCAGCCGAACAGCGAGGCGGCGCCGACGATCAGCAGGACGCCGGCGGTGGTCTCGATGGTGTCCATCGTGACCTTGTAAAACATCTTCCAGCTTAGCGAGCGGTACAGGAACAGCCCGAGCATGATTGCCCAGGCGCAGGCCGCGATCGCCGCCTCGGTCGGCGTGAACCAGCCGAAGGTCATGCCGCCGACGATGATCGCCGGCGTCAGCAGCGCCGGAAACGCGGCGATGAAGGTGACGCCGAGCGTGCGCCAGCGGAACGCCTGGTCGCGGCCCATGCCGTATTTGCGGGCGCAGTAATAGACGTAGCCCATCATGAAGGCCGTCATCACCAGCCCGGGAATGACGCCGCCGAGAAACAGCGCGCCGATCGAGACGTTGCCCATCATGCCGTAGATCACGAACGGCAGCGACGGCGGAATGATCGGCCCCAGCGTGGAGGAGGCCGCGGTGACGCCGACCGAGAACTCGGTGCTGTAGCCGTGGTCCTGCATCGCCTTGATCTCGATAGTGCCTAAGCCCGCGGCATCGGCGATGGCCGTGCCCGACATGCCGGCGAAAATCACCGAACCGATGATGTTGACGTGCGCCAGGCCGCCGCGGGTCCAGCCGGCCAGCGCCACGGCGAAATCGTAGATGCGGTTGGTGATGCCGGCGGAATTCATCAGGTTGCCGGCAAGGATGAAGAACGGCACCGCCAGCAGCGGGAACGAGTCTATGCCGCCGGCCATGCGGTGCAGGATGACGAAGTCCGGCAAGCCGGCGATGAAGTGGGTGTAGATGAACGACGAGCCGGCGAGCGCGATGAACACCGGCACGCCGGCCAACAGGACCGCGATGAACAGAAACGCCATGAGAATCATCGGATGTGTCCCGCTACATTATTTGTTTTGAGGATGATCTTTTCCGAAAACCGGTGCCCACTTTTCGGGATCATGCGCTAATCGGCTGCGATCTGGTCGGTGACGGCGTGCGGCTTTTTCCAGCCGTCGCGAGCGTTGCGCCAGACATTCAACGCCTGGTGGAACATCATCAGGAAGCAGCCGAACGAGACCCCGCCATAGACCCAGCTCATCGACACGTCGAACACCGTCATGCGCTGGATGCCCATGCGCTCGGTGATGGTGACCGAAATGAAGGCGAGGAAGGCCAGGAAGGCGAGCTTGACGATATCGACCGCCGCCAGCAGCACTTGCCGCATCGGTCCCGGCTTCATCACGTTCGACAGCAATTCAACGGCAATGTGTGTGTTGCGCCGCGTCACCATGGCGCCGCCGATGAACACGACCCACATCAGGCCGTAGCGGGCGATTTCCTCGGTCCAGGCCAGGCTGTCGTTGAGAATGTAGCGCGTGAAGAATTGCAGGAAGACGATGAAAGCCAGGCTCCAGAAAATGGCGAAGGCGAGCCAATCCTCCGGGTAATGCTCGACGACCACCTCGGCATCCTCGGCAACGATGAGGTGGACGTTTTCTTCCGGGGGCGTAGGGCTGTCTGTCATGTTTCGCTCGAAATGAACCGCTCGTCCCCGCGAAAGCAGGGACCCAGTTCTTTGGCCAAGCTCTGTGTCCCCGCCACAGGTGTTCTGAAAGAACGCCGTTCTGCGAACGGCTATGCGCGGGGGCGAACGGAATATCAATTCCCGGCGCTCCGCGCCGTGCACCTCAGGGTGACGGCGCGGAAAGTCGGGCGGTCGGCGGTTACTTCAGCGCCTGCAGCGCGTCGTATTCGGCCTTGCTCCAGCCGGCGCCGGCGGAGGCGTCGTTGTGCAGGGCGACCGCCGCCTTGCGGAACGCCTCGCGGTCGACCTGGACCACGGTCTTGCCGAGCTTGCGCAGTTGATCGGCGATCTTCTGCTCATCGGCGCGGATGGCGTCCGACGCCTTGGCCGCGGCCTGCGCCAGGACTTCCTCGAACACCTTCTTGTCGGCGTCCGAAAGCTTGGCCCAGGTCGTCGCGCCGACGATGGTGAGCAGCGACTCGGTGATGTGCGCGGTTAGCATCACATGCGTCTGCACTTCGTAGAACTTCTTGGCCATGATGGTCGGCAGCGGATTTTCCTGTCCGTCCACGGTGCCCTGCTGGAGCGCGAGATAGACTTCGGCGAAGGCGATCGGCGTGGCGTTGGCGCCGACCGATTTCGCCAGCATCAGGTAAAGCGGCGCCGGCGGCACGCGCAGCTTCATGCCCTTCATGTCTTCCGGCTTGGTGATCGCCTTGTTGGCGGTGACCATGCGCTCGCCGTAGTAAGTCAGCGCCACGATCTTGTGCTTGGTCTTGTCTTCGTAACCCTTGGAAATATCGCGGAAAAGCTTGCTGTCGCGATAAGCCTTCCAGTGGTTGAAGTCGCGCATCATGAACGGCGCGCCGGAAATCGCCAGCGGCTTGTGGATCGAACCGGCGAACGAGGTGCCGGTATAGATGATATCGACGGTGCCGAGCCCCAGGCCTTCATTGATCTGGTTTTCGTTGCCGAGCTGCGAGGCGGGGAACACGCCAATCTCGTAGCGGCCGTTGGTGCGCTTCTTGATTTCTTCGGCCGCCCACAGCGCCTGCGTGTGATAAGGCTCGGCGACTTCGTAGACGTGAGCCCATTTGAGTTTGGTTTGCGCGGCGGCGGGGCCGGCGATGGCGAGCGCCGCGGCGGCAAAAGCACAACCGAGCGTTAGTCTGCGCGTAAGATTCAGCATGGCAACGTCCTCCCGATGGATGTTTTGATTTGCCGTATCTGGCCTTCTCGGTGCCATCGCGGCTGGCTCCACTTGAGCGGGAGCCTTCGGTCAGCTAACATGTTACTGGGATTATGCCGATGCGCAATAGGCCATACGATTTTCTCGCCCCGCTGCAGCGCGACAAGCGCGGCGGTGCGGTCCAGAGCATCCAGGACGTGATCCGCGAGGCGATCGTCCGGCTGGACCTCGCGCCCGGCGTTTTCATCGACAAAAAGGCACTATGCGAGCAGCTCGGCGCTTCGCGCTTTCCAGTGTCGGAAGCGCTCGGGCGGCTCGCAGACGAGGGCTTCGTCGAAATTCTGCCGCAGCATGGCACCCGCGTGACGCGCATCGACCTCGCCGACTGCGGCGAGGCCATGTTCATCCGCCGCGCGCTGGAAAGCGATTGCTTGCGCCAGATCGCTCCGCGTATCGACCCGGGCCTGATCGACGCGCTCAAAGGCAATATGAAGGACCAACAGGCGGCGATGGCGCGCGACGATCGCATTCGCTTCCACGAATGCGATATCACGCTGCACGACATGCTGCTGGCGGGCCTCGGCTACGAGCGCGTCAAGACGGCGGTGTTCGCCGCGCGGGCGAAGCTGGACCGGCTGCGCCTGTTCATGTGCACGCCGGAGCGTCAGGCTTCGACCTTCGCCGAGCATCGGAAAATCGTCGATGCGCTGGTCGAGCATGACGCGCGCGCGGCAGGCCGCGCGATGGAGCATCACCTCGATATGGTGATGGCCGAGCTGACGGATTTCGCCGCCGCGCACCCGGATGCGTTCGAAACCGGCGACAAGGCGACCGCGGCGGCTTAGCGCCGGCGCATGTTGACCCGCTAGCGGCCCTTCCACACCGCCGGACGCTTCTCGACAAAGGCTTTGACGCCTTCGTGGAAGTCGTCGCTGCCGTAAGCCGCGCGCACCAGATCGTCGCCGTCGGGCAGGCCGGCCATCTGCAGCCGCCGCATCGCTTCCTTGGTGACGCGCATGGTCACCGGCGCGTTGCCCTTGAGCCGTTCGCAGATTTCCGCGACCGCCGCGTCGAGGCCGGCGGGATCGACCACCGCCATCAGGAAGCCGGCGGCCAGCGCATCCTCGGCCGGTACA
>JAQSCR010000409.1 GCA_029945495.1 Pseudolabrys sp.
GGAGGATGTCTATGTCGAGCCGGGCTTCGATCCGGCCGTGCTCGCGGCGCTTAACGGCCGCGGCCACATCGTCACGCCGACGCGGCCCGCCACGTCGGCCAATTCCATCGAAGTCACCGCCGACGGCTATGTCGGCGCCGCCGATACCCGGACGCGCGGTGCGCTGGCGGCAGGATACTAGTTACGGATTGATACCATGGTAGAGCCCAATAGTTCCGTCGAACGCGTGCGCGCGGCGCTTTTAAGCGCCGACCACGACGACACTATTGCCGAATTTCCAGATGGCACCCGCACGGCAGCCGATGCCGCCGCCGCGGTCGGCTGCACGGTGGCGCAGATCGCCAAGTCGATCGTGCTGCGCGCCGGCGATCAGGTCGTGCTGGTCATTGCCTCCGGCGCCAACCGCGTCGATGTCGCCAAGGTTGCTTGCTTGATCGGTTCGTCGGTAAAAAATGCCGACGCGCGCTGGGTCCGCGATATGACCGGCTTTGCTATCGGCGGCGTCGCCCCGGTCGGACATCTGAGTGCGCCCCGCATTTTGATCGACGAAGACCTGATGGCGCTCGACCCGGTCTGGGCCGCCGCCGGCTCGCCGCGCCATGCCTTCCGTACCAGCGCCCGCGAACTGGTGGACATGACCGGTGGACAGGTTTCGGACGTCAAGGAACTACCCGCACCTTAGGCAACCGCGCGGTCACACAATGCCGCGCCGCACCAACTCCTCGACCACCTCCTGCGCCAGGGCGTCGGCGCGGCGTTCGCCGGCCTTCAGGTGCAGCTCGGGATTTTCCGGCGGCTCATAAGGCGCGTTGACGCCGGTAAAATTCTTGATCTCGCCGGCCAGCGCGCGCCGATAAAGGCCCTTTGGATCGCGCGCGATGCATTGGCCCAGCGGTATATCGACGAAGATCTCGATGAATTCGCCGTCTTCGAGCAGTTCGCGGACCATGTCGCGCTCGGCATGAAACGGTGAGATGAACGAGCACAGCGCGATCAGCCCGGCCTCGGTCATCAATTTGGCAACCTCGCCGATACGGCGAATATTCTCGACCCGGTCCGGTTCGGTGAAGCCGAGATCCTTGTTCAAGCCGTGCCGGACATTATCGCCATCCAGCAACACGGTGTGCGCGCCGCGGGTATGCAAATGTGCTTCGACCATATTGGCGATCGTCGACTTGCCTGAACCCGGCAAACCAGTGAACCAGAGCACCGCCGGCCGGTGCCCCTTGAGCGCCGAACGCACCGCCTTGCTGACCATATGCTGATGCAGATGGATATTGGTCGCGCGGCGCAACGCGAAGTCGATCATTCCGGCGGCGACGGTTTCATTCGAGAAACGATCGATCAGGATGAATGCGCCGGTGTCGCGGTTTTTGGTATAGGGATCGAACGCGACCGCGCGCGCCACCGACAAATTGCAGACGCCTATTTCATTCAAGCTCAAGGATTTGGCGGCCAGCTTAGCCTGCGTATCGATATCAATCCGATGCTTGATCTCGGTGACCGTTGCCGGCAGCATATTATGATTGATCTTCATCAAATAAGAGCGGCCCGGCAGCAGGGACTCGCTGGACATCCACACCAGGTGCGCGGCGAACTGATCGGCGACTTGCGGCCGCTCCCGCGGCGCAGCCAGCATATCGCCGCGCGCCACGTCGATTTCGTCGACCAACGTGACCGTGACCGAATCGCCGGCCTGTGCCTGCCCGGCATCGCCGGGGCCAATCACCTGCGCGACCCGTGTCATCTTCCCTGACGGCAGCACCACGATTTCATCGTCGGCCTTGATCGCGCCGCTGACAACCGGACCGCTGAAGCCGCGAAACTCGGAATTGGGCCGGTTGACCCATTGTACAGGCATCCGAAATGGCTCGGTGGCCGCCTTGTTCTCGACGTCGACCATTTCGAGATGTTCGAGCAGATGCGGGCTGTCATACCAGGGCATGCGCTCGCTCGCCGACGAGACGTTGTCGCCGTAGCGCGCCGAGATCGGAATGGCCCTGATCTCGCCAAAACCAAGTTCGCCTGAAAAGCTGAAAAAATCCTCGACGATCCGGTAGAAAACCGCTCGATCGAAATCCACCAGATCGATTTTGTTGATGGCGAGCTATCAATCCTCGGTGATTCCCCCGCCTAGGGCTGCCTTTGATTTTGGCTAACCGAAGCCAAAAGACAGCGCACACTTTGTATTCGCACAGCCTCAATTAGTTGCGACACGATATGCGTTCCTAAACTCGGGTATTTGTTTTCTCCGCGATCAAAGAAACGCGAAATAGGAGACCAGTCTTTGGATCGATCGTACGCGCGTGCATTGGACCGCGAGCGACAGCGTCGTGAATGTTTGAGTGACTGGAGCAGGCGAAGGGATTCGAACCCTCGACCCGACCGCGGAAAGGTCGCGCACTAGCACAGGCGCCATCCAACACGGACGCGCTCAGCTCACTTTTTATACATAAAAGATCTGTGAAATAACACTTTTATTTTGGCAGAACGAACCCAAATTGTGACACGGCATAAAAAAACCGCGCAAAATCAAGCGCAAAGCTCACGCTTTGCGTCAATGATTCGTGGCAAATCTAAATGTCTGTTTGTGACTGGAGCGGGCGAAGGGATTCGAACCCTCGACCCCGACCTTGGCAAGTCCGTGTTTCCATTTAATCCGGATTAACCGTGAATAATGTTTCACCCTCAAAAGACCTTTCAAACAAAAGGTTTTTCGCATATTTTGGGCTGACTTACTAAGGCGACCAAAGACGGTCTAAGCACCCTATTTTGATACCCCGGCGATACCCCGGACAAGGCTTAGACCACGAACCGGAAGGGTCATGCTCCAATGGGTAAGGCGTTAACAGCGGTCCAAGTCGAACAAGCCAAGCCGTCCAAGAAGCGGATTGAGCTTCGCGACGGCCTCACGCCCGGCCTGTCCCTTATCATTCAGCCGAGCGGCAAAAAGTCATGGGCGCTTCGGTACTGGCACGAAGGCAAGTTCTTCAAGCACACGTTGGGCGGCTTCCCGGCCATTGGGTTGGCCGCCGCGCGCGATCTTGGCCGCGACGCACGGAAAAAAGTCGCCAGCGGCGTGAACCCGGTTATTGAAAAGAAGCTCGCGGCGTCGGGCGCGGGCAAGCCTGATTTGGTCGAAACCGTTTGGAACGACTTCGTTGCGCGCCACCTTGAAGTGAAAGCGAAGCCTTCAAGCGTCGCGAAGTTCAAACGCATTTTCGAAAAACAAGTTTTGCCGAATTGGAAGGGCCGCCGAATCGATTCCATCGCCAAGCGCGACGTGCTGGCGCTAGTCGATGAAGTGACGTTGCGCGGACCGCACGCGGCCAACAGCCTGATAACGGTTCTAAGCTCATTCTTCGGATGGTGCGTGTCGCGCGATATCGTCGTGGTCAATCCAATGCAGGGCGTGAAGAAGACGGCCGAAACCAGCCGCGAGCGGACGCTTGTGGATAAAGAGCTAAAACAAATTTGGAATGGCTGCGAGAATCCCAAAGTGAATCCGGCCTTCGGCGCGTTCGTTCGGTTGCTCATTTTGAGCGGTTGCCGCCGAAGCGAAATTGCAAATCTCGAATGGTCGGAAGTCGATAAGGCCGCGCGGATCGTGACCATTCCAGCGGCGCGCACGAAGAATTCCCAAGAGCATCGGATTTACTTGACCGATTCGATGCTGGCGATTCTCAAAAGAATGCCGCGCGTCGCAAAGTGCAAATTTGTTTTCACAACGGACGGCGCTTCGGCGATCAGCGGCTTCAGCAAAATGAAGACGATCTTGGACACGGCCGCGCCGGTTGCCGATTGGACATTGCACGATGCGCGTCGGACCATCGCCAGCGGGCTTGCGCGAATGGGCGTGGCGTTGACGACAATCGAGCGCGTCCTAAACCATCAATCGGATTCATTCTCGCCGTTGGTCCGAACCTACCAGCGCCACGACTTCGCGCCGGAAATGCAAAAGGCTTGGGAGCTTTGGTCCGATCACGTCGCGGCCGTGATCGCGGGCAAGGCGTCGAACATCGTCCCCATGCGGACGCCGGAATCCGTTGCGTAGCTCATTCGCCGTCTTGTGACGGATGAAAGTTAGCCATTTGGAATCCAACGTTCCTAAACCAATCGTAAAATTCTTTTCGCTTATGTCCCGTCGCTTCAAGGAACGCCCGCACGATCTTGTTGCCGCGTATTTCTTTTCCGAAGTGTCGCACAATTGCATTCGCGTATTCGACTTGATCTTCGGTGGCCATTTGACCAAGCATGACAAAATATTTTTGCTTGCCGAGTCCGGCCGCTTCTAAGATCGCGCGGGCCTCCGGCGTGACGTTGGACACTTGACGTTCTCGCCATTCGGTCATGCTACTGCGCTCGAAATGGCGCGCGTACCGTCGAACGCTATAGGCTTCCACCGGGCGACCACGGCGGCCCGTTCGGTGCTTCCCCGCTTCAATCTTTTTTGTTTCGCGCTTAAATTCATTTAGCTCTTTCCGAAATCGCTTGAACATGGCGATTTCGGCGGCTTCGTCACCACCTGTTAATGCGTCAATCGCTGTAAAGGTAGCTTTGACCTTTTCGATGAGCGTCTCTTGTGGCTTGGTCTTTGATTGCGTTCGTGGCATAGTCGGTGCCTGAGATTGTGGTCGCGCATTTACGTATCAGTGGTACGAAATTCACTTCGCGCCTTGGGCGTTGGCGACGCAAGCCAATCTCGAAATCACGGTTAAGGCTGGATCAGGGCGCAACGTTGCGCCGTTTTGTCGCCCGCGACGCCCGGCGCGCCGTGGCAGCGTGCGGCAAACGGGCTTTAGCCGGGCCGATGTAGCGGCGAGCGGCGGAAAACGCGCCAGCGGGCTTTAAAATCGGTCGCTGTAAACCGCTGAAATCAATGGTCTTTTCGGCACTTTTCGCGGCCGATCGCGGGCCAATGACAAGATTTCGTTTGGCTTATTAATCATGTCTAATTTTCGGGATTTTAGAAGTTGACCCGAATCCGAATTGGCCTACGGTTTCGGTCGAAGCGGACAGGGTTCGCCGGGGTTACGGTCGCACACGCCACCAAGAGCGGCGACCGTGAAGTGGCCGGTGATTAGGCGGCTGGCAAGATTGCCGCACGGTGTTCCGCGTTTGTGATTTCTGCCCAACGGCCCGAAGCCCGGCGATCACGCGCCGCATGCACGGTTCCCGTCATCCCGGCATGGCTCACGACACCAACAGGCGCTCACGCGCCTTAAGGAGTCGTGCCATGTCTTCCGAATCCCAAACCAACGAAACTTTTTTGACCGCTCCCCAACTCTATGCGCGTTGGGGCGTGTCGCACATGTACGTGGTCGCGCTGCTAGAGCGTGACGCGGACTTCCCCAAACCGTCGTACTTCGGTCGCCGCCGCCGCTGGCGCGTGAGTGAAATCGAAAAGTACGAGCGGATTGTCGCCGCTCGCGGCGCGCCTCCGAAGAAAGCAAAGCAACCGGCCGCCGCGTGAGGCCGTCATGGAAAAGGCAAAAATTCGCACGGCGGCGAAAGGCATTTGCGTTCACTGCGGTGATCTGATTCCTGCCGGGGCGCATTTTAATGTCAAGACATGCTCGCCGGAATGCCGCACGGCGAAGATCAATGCGGCCGCAAGGGCAAAATATAATCCGGACTCTAGACGTACCACGTGCGTCGTGAGATTGGCCAAAGCGTCGAAAGCGGATCGGCCACCGCCGCCTAAACCCGCGCCGGGTTGCGGGTGCGGCGTGTGTCGGGAATGCCAGTTATTCGCGGCATTGTGGTCAAGCTTCCGAATTTGGCGCAAGCGCGCACTGGCGCTTGACCAATGACCGAAGCCGAAATGATCGCGATGTTGAAACCGTGCCTTTATGGTCCTTATTCCGGCGCGGCCATTGGCTTGCTCTTGTCCGGCGACGTGAACCAATTCCCGCGCGTGCGTGCGCTCGCGGAATTGGTTCTTCAAGCCCATAGCGAACCATCGTCGCTCCAAAAAGATCAGCGCAAGGGCGAACTGATTTTTCGCTGGCAAGAAGCGAAGAAGTCCGCGTCGGATCGTGGTTGCGATTTCGACTTCGTGGAAGCCGCATTGCGCGAAGAATTCGCCGATCTAACGGACGATGATTTTGCATACATCATCGGCGGCAAAGCGGGCGGTCGCTTCTACAGAATCGCAAACCAGTTCCGTGTTCGTTCCCATCTTCCGTCAACTTTGACGGAAGACTCAGACTCGCATCCGAAGCCGATCTAAATTTCGATCAACGTTCAACCAAAGGAGTCGACAATGCCCGTTGTAAATGTGCAAGGCCAGAATTCCGTCATCGAACAATCGCCACCCGCCTTCATCACGGACGGCGAACTTTCAACGGCCAAACGCGACCGCATGAATGCGTCGCTTGGGCCGGTCCTGAAGCACATCAAAAATATGGCCGAACGCTACCATAGCGCGCGGCAAGGCAACACGAACCGAATCGCGGCGGCGCAAGAGCGCAAGACCAATGCCGTGACCCAACTCGAAAACATGAAGCGCGACTACATCAAGCACGGCCTTAAGCTCACGAAGGAAAATACGGCCGAACTCGACGAAATCATTCGCGAAGCCGACGAAGAAATTGCCGAGTGTTCGAAGCGCAAGTTTCCGGTCCAAGACATGGACGAAATCAATCGGCGAGCGGCGCGCGTTCGCAGTTGGCCGCGCCATGAGAAAAAGTATTTCGATGGCGACAAGCGCCATTGTTCCGACCAACGCAAGGATGCGGAAAAGGTTCGCATCGCGAAGGACGGCAAGCTTGACGTTGCGATCCAATCCCCGCGCCATTCGGCGGATACAATTTCAAGCGGGAAAGCCTGCCTTCGCGCTCGCGCCAAAAAGGGCGAGCCTATGACGTTGGGACTTAAGCAGGCTTTCAAGATGGACTACCGGGGCGAATTCCAACTGAACACGAATCCGCAAATCGAGTTTCCGGAAACTTGGTCGAAGGCAACCGAAATGTCTGGCGATCTGGCGATGGTCGATGATGCCCTCAATTTCCAGATTTGGGCGAACTTCGATGCCGTCGCCGCCGCTTTGGAAAAGAAAATCTTGGAAGAAGCGGACGACGCAAACGCTATCCGCGACGCCGACCGTCCGGCGTTGATCGCCGCCGCCAAGGCCGAATTGCTTGAAGCCCAACGCGCTGAAGAATTCGCGAATAAACTTTGCGAGCGCGCGGGCCTCCCCGTCTTCCGCCCTTACGATTGGCCGATTGAAGTCCTGTTGGAAGTCGAACGGCCGCCGCCGAAGGCCAAGCCCGTCGCGCCGCTTGCGCCGGTCGAAGTCGCCGACGAAGACGCGCCGATTGATTTCGAAGAAGACGGCGACGCCGATTGATCCAGTTCGCGCGGCGTCGGGGTTGTTCCTTGCCATGACGCGGCGCGCGGAAGGTCGGCGGCGTCGAAGTTCGGGATAGCGCCGATGCCGCCGACCACGATTGCGAGGCGGGCTTTCTTCCGGTTAGCCCGGCGCGCGAACGGCGGCGCGGTTTCGGTGTCCATGACGGGCCGCGCCGCCAATAATTTTAAACTTGTTTCGTAACAAAACAGGAGTCGAAAATGACGAAATCAACTGAAGCCTTGGAAATGGAAATGTTCGCCGCGCTTGGGAAAAATCAGCGCAAGCACGGCGATGCCGCCAACGAAGCCTTGCTGAAGAAGTTTGGCGCGACGCGCGCCATCGACATATCGCCCGGCGATTTCGAACGGGTGATCGCCGCATGTTCGGCGGCCGACGATGACGCGGCTTGGAATGCCCCGCGCACGCGCAACCGACTTCGATTTCAAGGCTTGGGGCGTGATCCGACCGCATTCGAGTCCGTGGTCAACAATGCGCCGGATATCAAGACCGGCTTCGATTTGGCCGCCCGCGCGATCCACGCACGCCCGGCGAAGACCTGAAATGAATACGGCCCCGGCGGGAATCAACCGCCGGGGCCGGAAAGATCGCCTTGCAAGCAATAAAGGACGCACGCCATGTCTAATTCAAAATCCGATTCGGGTCAAAGCGCGCTCGAAAAGCTAGAAGCCAAGCGGCGGGCGGCTCGCAAGAAGATATTCGGCGCGCCGGTCGATTGGGCCAAGGTCATGCCGAAGGCGGCCCCACGGTTCGAAGAACGCAACGGCAAGCGCGCGGCGAACAACCAACGCAACATCGTAGCCGCTCTGACGGCGATGCGCGTTAAATGCTCCGATCACGGCGGCTTGAATCCAGACCTGAAATATCCGGGCGTGCGCGAATTTAATTTAGAGGATGATGCGAAGGTCCAAGAACTTTGGCTGGAAATAGATCGCCGCTTTCGTTTCAAACCCTCATACAAGTTTTTCCAAATCGTGCTTGGCGATTTCGCACGGCGCATGGCGGGCATGGAAGGTGCGCCATGACCACAAAGCCCCTGAAGTTTCCGCCCCGGCGCGCGTTCAAGCTTTCGGTCAAGCGTACACCCCTATTCGGATGGGATGCACCGGCCGACCTGCAAGCCGCGAAAGATTATTTGCGCAAGGCAAAATCGGAATTCGATATAGGCGGATTCCACGTCGAACAGCACATAGAGGAATTGCGCCAGCTTGGCATTCATCCGGCGGTTTGCGTGGCATATATCGCTGGCGCGTATCCCGTCGCTTGGAAGGAAAGCCAAGACACCGTTCGCGAACTTTCCGGGCGAGTCGCCGCGACCTATGCGGATGCCGCGACCGATCCGGGCGAAAAGGCAACCGGGAATCAAATTGGCGAAGAAAATTCGGACGGCGGTTGGGACTTCCCAAGATGGAAGGGAACGAAATTCGCGCGCCTAGCCGTATGGCAATGGATCACCGCGTCGATGCAATTCATTCATGACGATGGCGTGCAAATGCTGAACGACAAGCAATTTGAACGCCAGTTCGGCGGCGTGACCGACAAGCGATTGATGGCCTCTATTGACCGGCGAGTCGTGCCGTTGAAGCGGTTCGCGCGGCAAGTCTATATCCCCAAGGCATCGCCCGTGACCAAGCATGACGGCCAAACTGTTTTCAACTTATGGCGGCCATCCGCCATCGAACCGGACTTTGGCGATCATCAATGGTTTTTAGATCACGTCGCGATGCTATTTCCGAACGACACGACAAGCCGCGACTTGCTGTTGGACTACATGGCGCAATTGGTTCAGCATCCGGAAGTTAAAATTCATTTCGCACTTTTGCTGCAAAGCATCGAAGGCGTTGGCAAGGGCGCGCTTGGCCGCGTCCTTCGCCGGTTGGTCGGCGAGCGTAATTCGGTCGAACCGACAAGCGACGAATTCACGTCCGTTTACACGACATGGCAGGAAGGCAAGCAACTCGCCATCGTCAATGAGTTGATGGTGGACGGCAAGCGCGACGTGTTGGACCGGCTCAAAGCGCCGATCACTGAAGACACGCTTCGCATTCACAAAAAATATGGAAACCCCTTCACGATTCCGAATCACCTGAACTTCTTTTGCATGACGAACCACAAGGACGCATTGCCGATCACGACTCATGACCGGCGATGGTTGATCTTGTTTTCGCCAGCCGCGAAGCAATCGAAGGAGTACTACGGCGGGCTTTTTGCCAACATCAACGACACCGACAAGATCGCCGCCGTCATGGGCTATCTGTTGGCCCGTGAGATTGCCTTCGATCCGAAAGGCCCCGCGCCGACAACGGAAGCCAAGCGCGACATGCAAGAGCGCGCCCGGTCCGATATCCGGATGGACCTACAGTCGCTTTACGATGGCGGCCTAGAGCCGTTCGTGCATCCGTTGGTCCGCGCCGAAGATATCCTTGACCACCTTCGAACCGACCGGCGCACGTCCACGCGGCCCGGCCTTCATTCGGAAGTCTATGGCTTCTTGGATCACGTCCACGCCCTGAAGCTCCCGCGCTACAAGTCGCGGCTGTCCAAGCTTCCGCCCTATCAGCTTTATGCGATCCGCGATCATGAGACATGGGCGAACGCCGCGCCCCTCGACACCGCGCGGGCGTATGCCGCGTCACGGGTGCCGGAAGACGACTTGGACTTCGGCTAGGGAGACAGGGAGACAGGCTTTGGCGACAAGGAGACAAGCATCCTTGTCTCCCGCTTTTCCCAATGTTTATCGGCACAAGTAGCGCGGGGAGACAGGGAGACAACCTCTTTTCTATAAAGATAATAGGGATAATACACCCGTACCCGTGCCGTAGCGTGGATGCGAGCGGAAGAAAGTTTTGGAATGGCCTTGTCTCCCTGTCTCCCGTGCAACAAACCCGCATGAACATTGGATAAAGCGGGAGACAAGCACGGCTCGCGGCCCTGTCTCCCGCCCTGTCTCCCTTGTCGCTTTGTCATCCGATTAAATGGAACCATAAATCATTCAAGCTTGGGCGCGCACGTCTTGGTCGGCGACGCGCCAAGCACCCCCACCCCCTAGGGCGTTAAGGTTCTTCCCCGTTAAAAAGCATCGTGGGCAAGATCGGAGCGCGGGGGAAGATACTGAATGGGGAAAAGCGCGATGCGTGCATTATTTATATAAAAATTCGGTCGGATCATTTATGGTTCCAGAAAAGGCGGCGCGCCCGATTATTTATATAAATATTCCCACGACGCGGGCGCGCGATCATGATGGAAATTGCCCGGCGATGCGTTGACCTGTGATCGTTCTTTGGGCCAGCGCCGCCCTTCCAGCCCGCCATACACGCCGCGCCGCTACCCCAATGGCCTGCGATCCGATTGGCACGCTGTGTGGCCCGCGCTAGGCGGCTGGCGCGGTCGGCTTTTGGTCGCCGACGCCCGCCCTTCGTGATCGGCTGACTTCCGGACCTTGCCATGACCGAAGTGGACCCGCCGCGCGAGCGCCAGCCGGGCAACCGAATATTTATATAAAAATTGCCGCCGGACGTGCCGCCGAATATTTATATAAAAATAGTTGACCCGAATCCGGTCCGCGCCCAAGCTTCAAGGCATGGCGAAAGAAACACGCGGCCGACCGGCAACAGGCAAGAATCCAACGGCGTTGCTAGTGACGCTGCCCGCCGACATGCTGAAGCGCATCGACGCTTGGCGAGTGGGACAGTTCGACGAAGACCTAAACCGGCAAGCGGCGATCCGCGAGCTTTTGGAATGGGCGTTGGCGCGGAAGGAAAGAAAATGAGCGGCAAGCGACCACAGATTCACATAACGGTTGATCCGGAATTGCTCGCGGCGGTCACGGCCGAAGCGGCGAAGAACTTCGAATCCGTATCCGGGGTTGCCGAAGCCCGGTTGCGCGCGAGCTATAACGGCGCTGTTGAACCGGCGAAGACGGCGCTTGGATCGGTGAAGGAAGAATCGGCGACCATTGATCTAGCGATGAAGCAATTGCGATTGGCCCAACTTCGCAAAAATCTTTTGACGGTCGATGGTGCGGTTGGCGTTATGGAATCGACTTTCGCCGAAATGCGCGTCGAAGGCCATTCGATGCTGAACGACATTGCGAGCGAATTTAATTTGGACGCGGAAATGCTTCGACGCCGCTTCGACACGGCGATGGCCGGACCTTTCGGCATGAACGCCGAACCGTTCGAACAACTCGCGAAGGACTTCAGCCGCGAGCCGTTGCCGTGACGTGGAAAAAGTTTCCAGAAAAGCCGCATCCGCAAGCACATAACTTCGACTTCAGTTTTGGGTCGTTGCTGAACGCGCAAATAGCCGTGGTCTTGGAAGACGAAGAAGACGAAGCGAAAGAGGATTTGAAGCCGAAGCGAAAGATTATTCGCTAGATTCCCCGGCCGAATTGTTGTTTACAAGAATTCGGGATGGCAAAGCGAAGCAAACGCGGTCGGCCAGCGACGGGACAAGCGCCCGCCATCGCGATTCGACTCCCGGCTGGTTGGCTTAAGCAGATTGACCGGCTTGGCACCGCCACGGATCAAACCCGATCCAAGGTCGCACGGGCCTTGATTGGGTCCGCCCTTGCCGTTCGCAAGGTCAAGTCCGGAAGCGAAACAAAAATCGCACCGATAGATATTGAGACGGCGCGAGCCTTCGCCGAACTTTGGCACTACACCGGCAACGTCCCGCAAGGCCGCAACGTGTGCTTCGGATGGTTCGTCGAAGGCGAGCTATACGCGGTCGCCTGCTATGGTGACGGCATCAACCAAATCCAGCACGACTACCTTGCGCGCGTAACCGGCTTTCCCGTCACCCGCAAAAATCTTTTTGAGCTTCGGCGGCTTTGCCGGACCGAACCGGCTCGCGAAGACTTCCCGCTTTCGAAATTCATCGCCGGATGCCATCGCCTGTTGAAGCGCGAGCATGGGATTCGCTTCGTCGTGAGCTTTTCGGACCCGGCCTATAACCGCTTCAAGACCCGGCGGAAGGGCCTGCCGTATGAAAGCGGCGGCATCTATGCGGCGGCCAACTTCACGCACCTAGGGAAGACGCGGGCCGAATGGCACGTCATCGACGGCAAGGGGAAGATTGCGCACCATCGCAAGCCGTACCACTTCATGTTCCAGACCAACGGCGAGGATCGGAAGAAGTGGAAGCGGGGTGCGATCACCATTGCGGAAGCGCGCGAGCGTCTTGGGCTGAAGCTTCAGCGGACGCGGGCGAAGGATCGTTGGTTTCTTGACCTAGGGCGATGAATTCTTCGAAAGACTTTTCGCCGGATTCCCGATTGAAAGGTCATAGGCAGTGGCCTTTCATGGCGCTAGGGTAGCAATTCGATGCTGAAGGCTTTGGGGAGCTTGGGATGGCGATTCGTCACGCGATTTGGAAGGTATCGGCGACGCCCGAACAGCTTGTCGAATCATCGCTAAGCAACGAACAGCTTCTTGAAACGATGATCGTTGCCGAGCCGCGCATTCTTTCCGAAGAATGGATGCTGATTGGACGGCAAGAGAATACCGGATACGGCGGTCGTGTTGATCTTGTGGCGATAGCACCCGACGCTTCCCTTGTCTTGATCGAGCTAAAGCGCGACCGAACGCCGCGCGAGGTGGTGGCCCAAGCTTTGGACTATGCCGGTTGGGTGGAAAAGCTGAAGCCCGAAGATGTTGTTGCGATGTATAGTCGCTTTGCGCCGTCGAAAGATTTTATGGCGGATTTTCAAAAGAGATTCGGACAACCACTTGACGAAGATTCTTTGAACCAAAGCCATCAAATTATTATTGTAGCTTCGTCGCTGGACGACAAGACCGAACGGATAGTGAGCTATCTAAGCGGACACGACATTCCAATAAATGTTTTATTCTTTCAGGTGTTCGCGCACGGTGCGGATCAACTCATAAGTCGGGCTTGGTTGCTCGATCCAGTGGCTACGCAAGTCAACGCTGCCACGCCGTCCGCCGCTTCGAACGAACCTTGGAACGGCGAGTTCTATGCTTGCTACGGCCACAGTCCGGAAGGCCGCCCGTGGGAAGAAGCCGTCAAATACGGATTCATTTCGGCGGGAGGCGGCGAGTGGTACAGCAACACGCTCGCGCTTTTGAATCCGAATGATCGCGTTTGGGTAAAGGCTCCCGGCTATGGCTTCGTCGGCGTTGGCCGTGTGACTGGCAAGCCGGAACGTGCTTCGGAATTCAAGGTGAAAACTCCGCAGGGAGAATTGCCCGTGCTTGACGTGGTAAAGGGCGGTTTTCATCGACAATTTTCTGACGATCCAAAGCGCAGTGAATACTTTGTTCCGATTGAATGGCTCGCCACAGTCCCCATCGAAAAAGCTTTCAACGAAGTCGGACTATTTGGGAATCAGAATACCGTGTGCAGACCTAAGACACCGAAATGGCGGCATACTGTAGATCGGCTAAAAGAACTTTTCCCAAAATATGGCGGCTGAATCGGGATGACGCGATGTGCGAATTCTTAAAGAGTTTCGCGGGACCGATTGCTACTATTATAGCGGCTGGCGCGGCGGTATACGTCACACAGCACTTTGCGAGAGTGCAAGCGCAACTCGCGAGTGAGAAGCTTCGCTATGATTTGTTCGACCGAAGACTAAAAATATTTGAAAGCATTTTTGAGTTTTATAAAGCAATGATTGGGTGGGCTGGAACGCCTGAACAAAATATTGCACGCGATAGGTTCTTTGCATCTTACCAAGAGTCGGCTTTTCTTTTTGACAAGGATTCTGGAATTGAAGCGTTGATGAAAGAACTAAACGACAAAGGCGCTAGAGCAATTGGGCTAAAAGAGATTTTGAAAGACCTTAAAGGCGATCCGGAGTCGATGATAAAATTCCATTCCGAAATGACTGAGATTCACACTACCGGCTTCGATGCCGGTCTATCGAAGCTGAAGATCGCCATTGCTCCATATCTGTATTTCCCCGGTTTTAAGTCGAAGCAATAAGGCCCGGCGCGGTGGCCGGGCCTTGAAAGATTTGTTTCGGTTCGCGTCGCGCTATTTGCCCGGCGGGCTTTGGTCCCGCCGCTCGCGATCACGGTCACGTTGGACCCGGCGGGCCAGGTCTTCGTCGCGAATTCGATTTTGGTCTGGATTGCTCGAAATAAAGTTTTGGCATGGCACGGGCTGGCCGAAGACCAAGCACGGCGACCGGCGTTCGTCGGCTTGCGCGAAGTTGACGGCCGCGAGCAAGATCACAAGCACGATGAACGCTAAGATCAGGTCCGTGACGATTGGCGGCAACCTAAAGGCAATGCGCTGGATCATGGCGACGCCGATGCGCGGGCGACCGCCAAGATTTTCGCGGACATATGCGAACACGCTCATGGTTTGATTCCCTTGGTTGAAACTCTTTTCGGATTTGGGGCATAAGATCGGCGCGCCAATGTGGCCTGCCCGCGCGATATAAATGCGAGCATCTTCAACGCGAACGTGTCGCCACGCGCCCAAGCTTCCCCGGAGTCGATGACGACTTGCACGGCTTCGGAATCGTCGGCCGACAATGGGACGCCGGGCGTGCAACGATCCGCGACCGCAAGAGCTTCGTGGATCGTGTCGCCGCGTTGCCGGTAGCCATTGGAAAAGACAGGGCGGACGGGCGTTGGGGTTCGCAATGCGAAGTCGATACGCGCGATCATAGGATGCGCCACCTTTCGCGGAACGTTGGCTTTGCGGCTTCAGCGGGCGTCGAAACGACTACCGGCGAGGCCGTAGGAACGTCGCTGGCGCGTTTGGCGGGCCTCTTGGGCATTGAGGTAGCGGCCACCTTTTTATTTTCGGGCGCGCCGCGATCTTCCACCGCGATCATGCGGCGTGACGCTTCGACGTTGGCGAGAATGGCCGGATTGTTTGGCGCGATCTTCAGCGCGTCGGCGTAAAGCTTTTGGGCTTCGGCGTGGTGGCCTAAAAGATCATTGGCGACGCCGCCGACCATCATCAACTTTGCATCGGGCGCGGCCGGGTCGAAGGCTTGCCCGATCAAATCGAGCGCACGCGCTGGATCGCCAAAGACTACATCGCGCGCAAGCTCGCCCTGCAAAGCGACGTTGCCGGGCGCGGTCGTCAATAGTGCGCGTTCGATGATCGCGGCGGCTTGGTCGCTTCGATCCGCGCGACGTAGCTCTTGGGCTTGCTTCAGCGTCGCCGCGTTGCCGTTGGCATCTAGGACCGGGCCGCCCGTGGCGCATCCGGTCAAGGCCACAAGCGCAAGCAACGCGGCGACATGTCTCACGGCGCGGCCTCTTGGCCTTCACGCGCCGCACGCATTAACTGAAGCTGGCGACGCGCCGCCATTTGGGACCGGCGAAGAAACTGATTTCGCGTCGGCGTCGAATTCAAAATGGCGGTTAGTTCAGCCTTCAGCTTGCGAGCGCGAACGCCCGCAAAGAATCGTGCGGTCGGCAAGAATGCTTGGACCGCTTCGCGTGCGCCGAAGTCCGTCACAAGATCGAATTCGAAAAGATATTCGAGCGCGTCGCGGGCTTCGAACGGATGCACGTTGGACCACGCCCGAAGAATGTCGGCGGCAACTTCGGATATAGGGCGGACTACCGGACGAATGCGGGGTTCTTGAAAATGGTCGGCGGCGGCGCGGGCGTCATGGTCAGACATTGGCTTGGTCCCTTGCAATGCGGCGAGCGGTCGGCGTGCGATTGCGGCCGACGCGAAGATGCGCCGACACGAAATTCAACACGGTGTTGAAAGCCGTTTCGTCGCGCGGGTCGTCTTCAAGGATCAGGACCGCACGCCGAAGCTCGCGTTCCGTTTCTGGATTGGGAATGATGCTTGGCGGGTGCATGTCATCGACTCCGACTTGGGAGTTGGACGACTACGTTCGCTTCGCGAAGCTTGGCGGCGGCTGTTGCTAAGATCGCATCGGCAGTGAGTGTGCGCGGTGCGCTCGCGGGTGCGACATGCTGTTGGCGAAGACGCGGCGACAAGAGCGCGGCGATTGCGAGCAAGGCGACGGCGGCAAGTGCGGTCATGGCTAGTGACCGCTAAGAAGTTCAGCGCACGCGGCCAAGCTCGCGAAGCGGCCCGCGCCGGGCGTATTGAGGCCGACCACGACCCTGAAGCGTTGCCCGATGCGCGTTCGCCAAAAAGGCTGGTAAATTCCGGTAAAGGCATTCTGTGACCAACCGAAAGCGCCGTCATCGGCTTGGATGACGCCGCAAAATTCGGGCGGCGTGAGCCGCAATAGATCGGTGCCGATTTCGTTGCATTCAACGGCGCGGCCTTCAAGCAAAGTCCGCGCATCGCGTTCGGTCGAAAGAAGTTTCATTGCAACTCCCTGTCCATTGCGACTCATCGTTACAATTGGATATAAGTCATCGTCCGCCATCGTCTTACGTAAGACGATGTAAGACAATGAAAGATGTTTCTAATGGTTAAGGGAACGTTCACCTTCAGGGTGAGCGACGAAATCCGCGCTAAAATCGAAGCCGTGGCGGCTTCGCGGAATCAGTCGGTCGGATCGTTGGTCGAATTGATTTTGCGCGATTGGCTTGAAGCGAACGGCAAGCCGCCGAAGAAGCCCGCGCGAGCTTGACCCTTAAAATCGAAAAGCCCGGCGCAATGCACCGGGCCTTTTGATACCCCTAGCCGATACCCCGGCCGATTTTGGCCTGATATCCAAGGGTCACTAGCTATTCTGATACCCCGGTTGATACCCTGAGCGAAATTTCTTTCGCCCAAACCGGGGCTAAGTATTGGAGCGGGCGAAGGGATTCGAACCCTCGACCCCGACCTTGGCAAGGTCGTGCTCTACCCCTGAGCTACACCCGCATCCTAGTCAGATATTTGACCGATAGAGGTTATCGGCCGCCAAGCCGTCCCTATGCCAAATGCGGACGGGCTTTGCAACAGCGCAGAATCCGCGAATATTAACGCCATGACCACGACCCCTGACCAACTCTTCGCTTATTTGGACGGCCTCGGCATCCGCCACACCACCGTTAGCCACCCGCCCCTGTTCACGGTCGAGCAAAGTCAGGGCTTGCGCGGCCAGATTCCGGGCGGCCACACCAAAAATCTGTTCCTGCGGGACAAGAAACAGGCGGTTTTCCTGGTGGTGGCCGAGGAAGACGCCGAAATCGATCTGAAAGGCCTGCACCGGGTCCTGGGCGCCAGCGGCCGCTTTTCCTTCGGTTCGCCCGACCTTCTGCGTGAACTACTGGGGGTGACGCCCGGCTCGGTCACCGCCTTTGGGGCCATTAGCGACAGAGAAGGCCGGGTCACCGTGGTGCTGGACGCCGCCTTGATGGAACACGGCACCATCAACGCCCACCCCCTGGTCAACACCATGACTACCTCACTGGCGCGGGGCGACCTGGTGAAATTCCTCGAAGCGACCGGCCACCTGCCGCGCATCGAGCGGGTCTCCGGGCTAGTGCCGCCGATTTGAAGTTCCTGCACCGTTTGCCGCAGGCCCTTTCAGGAGCTTCAAATCGAAAGCTGCACTAGAATCATATATTTGCTAGTGCCCCTTTGTTTCCGAAGTTCGTGTCAGGGCGCGCTACGACGTTTCACGAACTTCGGAAACGGGCACTGGCGCCCGGACCCCGACTGAAACGATTGCATTCGAAGGCTAGATGCCCATTTAATCCAGCAAGGAACATTGCAGAAGCGAGGAATTATGTTGGGTCTAGGCGGGGAAACGACGGCGGCGGCGGCCGACAGCGCGGTCAAGGACGCGACCACGCAAAGCTTCATGAAGGACGTCATCGAGGCGTCCAAGACCCAGCCGGTGCTGGTGGATTTCTGGGCGCCGTGGTGCGGCCCGTGCAAGCAGCTGACGCCGATCCTTGAGAAGGTCGTCAAGGCCGCCAAGGGCAAGGTCAAACTGGTCAAGATGGACATCGACAAGCATCCGGAAATTCCGGGGCAGATGGGCATCCAGTCGATCCCGGCGGTGATCGCATTCTCCAACGGCCAGCCGGTCGACGGTTTCATGGGCGCGCTGCCGGAATCGCAGGTGGTCGCGTTTCTCGAGCGGCTGACCAAAGGCAAGATCGCCCCCGAAGAAAAGGATTTCCTGAAAGAGGCGGACGAGGCGCTGGTCGAAGGCAATCCGGCCGCCGCCGCCGAAATCTACGCGCAGATCCTGGCCGCGGATTCCGCCAACGTGCATGCGCTGGCCGGACTGGCGCGTTGCTACATCGAGACCGGCGCGCTCGAACAGGCCAACCAGACTCTGGCTTTGGTGCCGGAAGCCAAGCGCAACGAAGCGCCGGTCGCGGCCGCGCGCGCCGCGCTCGATGTCGCCGAGCAGGCGAAATCACTGGCGCCTTACGCCGAGCTCGAAGAAAAAGTCCTGTCAAATCCGCTCGATCACCAAGCGCGTTTCGATCTTGCCGTGGCGCTCAATGCCAAAGGCAAGCGCGCCGAGGCGGTCACCCAGCTGATCGATATCGTCAAGCGCGACCGTAAATGGAACGAGGAAGCCGCGCGCAAGCAACTGGTGACGTTCTTCGAAGCCTGGGGCCCGGCCGATCCGGCGACCCTGGAAGGCCGCAAGAAACTATCGTCGGTTCTATTCTCTTAGAGTTATTGCGCCGGCCACGGCACCGGCGCACGGAGTAAGCGCCATGCCTGTGAATGCGGAATATCGCGGTCCACACGACCTGCCGAACGTCATCCCGGTGTTCCCGCTGCCGGGCGCGCTGCTGCTGCCGCGCGGACAAATGCCGCTCAATATTTTCGAGCCGCGCTATCTGGCGATGATCGACGACGCATTCCGCGACGGCCATCGCCTGATCGGCATGATCCAGCCGGAAGGCGTGCATGAAGTGCCACGCGGCAAACCGGCGCTGTACAAGATCGGCTGCGTCGGCCGCATCACCCAGCTCGCCGAGAGCGGCGACGGCCGCTACATCATCGAGCTCACCGGCGTGTCGCGCTTCCACGTCGAGGAAGAGCTGAAGGTCAACACCGACTACCGCCAGTGCAAGGTCGCCTACGCGCCGTTCGCTGACGACTTCGTGCCGCGCAAGGGTGAGGACGCGGTCGACCGCGAAGGCCTGCTGCGCGCCCTCACCGATTTCATGAAGGCCAACGACATGAAGGCCGACTGGGAAGACATCGAGCAGGCGCCGACCGAGGCCCTGGTCAATGGCCTGTCGATGATGTCGCCTTACGGCCCGCCGGAGAAGCAGGCGCTGCTGGAAGCGCCCGATCTGAAAACCCGCGCCGATCTGCTGGTGGCGATCACCGAAATCGAACTCGCCAAGAAGAACATCGAGGGCGAGCCGCAGTTGCAGTAGGCTCTACTGTCGTCCCCGCGCAGGCGGGGACCCAGCGCTGCCTCATAACCTATTGCC
>JAQSCR010000410.1:0-208 GCA_029945495.1 Pseudolabrys sp.
TCGACATGGCTGCGCGCCGCGATCTCGGGCACGACCCCGCCATAGGCCGCGTGGTCGTCGATCTGGCTGTGCACGACCGAAGACAGGACGGTCGCCGTCCCGTCGGGCGTCAGCCGCACGACCGAGGCCGCCGTCTCGTCGCAACTGGTCTCCAGCCCGAGGACGACCAGGTCGCCCCCCGAACCCGCCATGGACAAATGGCCCCCGG
>JAQSCR010000410.1:218-16973 GCA_029945495.1 Pseudolabrys sp.
TGTTCCCGCTGCTATAGTCCGCGCCGATAGTCATCGGGTCGAGGTAGCGACCGCACAAGGCCCGCGCAACGTCCCATGTCCTCCGTGTCCCCCGTCATCCGCATCGGCACCCGGCGTTCGAAGCTGGCCCTGGCCCAGTCGGGCATGATGCAGCGCGCCATCGCCGCTGCGATGGACCTGTCGATCGAACAGGTTCCCCTGGTCGAAATCGTCACCACGGGCGACCGGGTCCAGGACCGCCGCCTGCTGGAGATCGGCGGCAAGGCCCTGTTCACCAAGGAGATCGAGGAGGCCCTGCTGGACGGGCGCGTCGATGTCGCCGTCCATTCGATGAAGGACGTCCCCGCCGAACAGCCGAAGGGCCTGCGCATCGCGGCCATCCCTGAGCGCGAGGACGCCTCGGACGCCTTCATCAGCCATCACTATGCGGCGTTCGACGACCTGCCCGTCGGCGCCCGCTTCGGCACGGCCTCCCTGCGGCGTCAGGCCCAGGCCCTCGCCCTGCGGCCCGATCTGGATATCCAGATGCTGCGCGGCAATGTCGACACCCGACTGAAGCGGCTGGCGGACGGTGAGTTCGACGCCATCCTGCTGGCCACTGCCGGGCTGAACCGGCTGGGTCGATCGGAGGTGATCCGCGAGCGGCTGTCGCTGGACCGGTTTCTGCCCGCCCCGGGGCAGGGGGCTCTGGCCATCCAGACCCGCGACGGCGACGAGGAAGCCGCCAAACACGCCCGATGGATCGCCGCCCTCAACCATCCGATGACGGCCCTGGCCATCGCCGCCGAGCGCGGGGCCATGATTGCGCTGGAAGGCTCCTGCCGCACGGCCGTGGGGGCGCATGCCGCCTTCGGCGACGGCCACCTGCTGCTCACCACAGAGATGCTCAGCCCCGACGGCTCGGCCCGCTGGCGCCGGTCGGGGGTGCTGGGCGATATCCACGCTGCGGACGCCGAGACCGCCGCCCGTGCGCTGGGCGAGGCCCTTGGTCACGAGGTCCATGTCGCGGCGGGCGATCAGGAAGTGGCGCCCGGGTCGCCGGGCCGGGCGTGACGCGCTCCGGGCGCACCGTCTGGATCACCCGCACGGCGCCCGGCGCCGGCCGTCTCGCCAACCGCGTCCGCGAGGCCGGGTTCGATCCGGTCGTCTCGCCCCTGCTGGGGCTCGATCCCGATTTCCGACCTCCCGGGATTGTGCCTGGGGACGTGGCGGCGCTCGCCTTCACCAGCGTCAACGGTCTGGCTTTCGCCGACCTGACCCCGCGCCGCGATTGGCCGGTCTTCGCCGTCGGCGACCGCACCGCCGAGGCGGCCCGGCGCAGGGGCTTCACCGAGGCGGTTTCGGCCGGCGGCGACGCCTCGGCCCTGGCCGAACGGATCGCGGCGGCGTGGGGGGATCGAAAGGGCGTTCTGCTGGCGCCGGGCGCTGAACAGCCTGCAGCGGATCTGGCGGGCCTGCTGGCGGGGCGGGTTCCGACGCGCCCGGTCGCCGTCTATCGGATGATCGAGGCCGCCACGGCCCTGCCCGAGGCCTTCGACATCGTCATGCTGCAGTCGGCGCGCGCGGCCGAAGCCCTGGCCCGGCGGCTCACGCCCGGGCTGGCGGCGACCTGCATCGCCATCGCCCAGTCGCCCGCCGTGGCCGGCCCGATCCGCGCCCTGGGCTTCGCAGAGGTCCGCATCGCCGCGCACCCGAACGAAAACAGCCTGCTGGAGGCGCTTGGCAAGGCGCCGCGTCCCGTATAAAGAGCGCACCTCGCGACGGACGCCTTTGCTCCGCTCGCCCGAGGCCGCTTTAGCTCAGCTGGTAGAGCATCGCATTCGTAATGCGGGGGTCAGGTGTTCGAGTCACCTAAGCGGCACCACTTTTGCTCTTACAAAACAATACCTTGCCTCCCAGCTAGGCTCTCGGTCCAAAGTGATCGAACTTTTTGGAAGCAAGGTGGAAGCGTTGCGCAAAGGGCTGGTTATCCACAGTTTAATGCTGCGGCGGCCTCTCCGGTGTTCGCGTAGCTCTCTCCGGATAGAAAATCGGTCAGGTCGCTCAGTCGGTATCTGACCGTCCGACCCCATTTCACGAAGCGAGGTCCCTGGCCCTTCAGCCTCCAATCTTCCAACGTGCGATGCGAGAGCGCCAGATATCGCCCAGCATCTTTGGTGGACATGACGATGGCGGTTGAGCCAGCTGATATGTAGCCGGTTGATCCCAAGTGGGATGGGACTGATCGATAGTTTTTCATTTTGGCGACCTCTGTCTCAGCCTGTCCCGAGCGGACAATCTTGAGCGTGGAGCTAAGGCTAAAGGAAGAAATCCGCCGTTAGTGAGGGAAATGGAGGCTAGAAAAACCTTGCAAGAACAGATGTTTATTTACTTGTCCACAAGGGAGCAGCGTTTTGGGCCTGTTAAACAACCGCCATATCTGACCCGATCGCTTCCCAACTGGGTTCAGTTGTTTCCCACATGAGGGTAGTGGTCTCATCGTCTTGCCAAAGGTGCCAAGTACCAACCCGATTGTTGGGCGCGAGGATCGTCAGTTCATCGGTCGCTCGATGGCATTCCTCGAGGATGTACCGAACCCCCAACTTCATAAGCATGTCTCCATGCTCTCGCGTTCGCTCTGTCAGGATGCCCTGAACGAAGGCGATAGCCTGTTCTGGTGCGGCGGCGACGATCGGTTCATTGCGGACCAAACGATCTGCGGACCAAGTGGTGAGTGAATACTTCGACATGGTTTCTCCTCGACGCTCAGCGCGTCGTAGTAAGGTAGAGGTTTAGAGGTTTGCTGGTTGTGGGATATCGCGCTTTCTGGTCGAAGCCGCGCCGCAGCCCTATGACGAAGGCTTGGCTTTGTCCTTGTCGAGCCAGTCGTAGCAGCTGTTGATCGAGGGCTGATCAGCACCGCCTTTGCAGAGTTGAAAGTCGACATTGAAGAGGCACATCCCGGTCGCTTGCATGCTGGACCGGTCGTTCGGCGAGGTCTGATCGTTCGGCTCGATCGTGGCTTGACCACCCGAGTAGACAAACCGCTTCGCGCCGACGTAGGCACCGAGGCGGTTCTTGCCGTTCACCAACCCACAAACGCTGGTCGCGTTGGCCGTCACCTGAGTGAACAGTGGCGAGGTCGGATCCAGAAGTTGGGCGGACACCGCTGCTTGGGCCTCTGCGACCAACTTCTTCTGTTTCTGAGCGGCCCCGTTGCATGCAGCCAACATGAGGACCGGGAACAACAACACGAAGCGCATGGCGACCGTTCCGCCGGCTTCACCGCCGACTATCTCCAATAACCCGATACGGGTTATCCCAGAACAGGTTCTAGTTGGGTCGCTGCCTTTCGCAAGCAGCCATCCATGTCCTCCCCCCTTCACGACGCCAGCTATCGCGCTTTCGTCGATCACCTGACAGCGGTCAGGGGTCGCGCCGGGGTTACCCAAGCCGAGCTGGCCCGTCGGTTGGCGAAGCCGCAAAGCTACATTTCGAAAATCGAGCGGTACGAGCGCCGGATCGATCCGGCGGAGTTCAGGGCAATCGCGATGTCTCTCGGAACTGAGCCGGCTGACGCGTTTGCAGCGGTCATCGCTACATTGAAATAGAACACCGCTGACTTCTGTACTCGCAGCATGGTCTAGGAAACCTCCAGACCTATGCTGGAGACCTAAGTGTGGATTTCTGGACCAATGGGAAGCCCTGAGATTATGGGGTTCTTGGGGCGCTTGTAGTGACCAGCGCTCCATCTGATAGGGCTCTCTGCGGACCCTTCGCATCTTCCCAAGGCGCGCGCATCCACATGTCGCGTTCTTCCTCGGTGGTCAGGATGATGGGCATGGCCTTCGGATGGACCGACCTGACTGGCTCGCTTGGCTCGGAGGTACCCAACCTTGCGGACTCGGCGTGCTACAGGTGTAAGGCTACGGTGTTTGGACACTCCTGGAAATGAGCCAGCGAGCCCATAAAATCGCCCCGGCGAACAACCATCTAGAACTACTTACACCACCGCTGCCGCTGCCCAGTGCGAACTTCGCGGCTAGGAAACCAGGCATCCGAGCGGAAAACGCGAAGATTGATGCACTGGGAGCGCCTGGTCTGTGCTGCATTAGCTGCTATTACCCGCAGCAGAAGAACGCCCTCGATATAAGGGATCAGAGAAAAGACGCGGCTCGATGAAGGCACCCGGGTAGCTATATAGCGCCAGAACCTTGGACTTCGTCTTTGGAGGGATGCTCAACTCTCTTGCAACGCTCTGCGAGTATCATCCCAGTTCAACCGTGCAGTTCGTGCGATACCAGCGCTCGATGCGAACAGTCCGCCGTCGAAGTCGATCTTTGTAAGGTTCACGGTCTTTACGACATAGTCGGCCCACCCCAATGGCTTCGAAAGAGGCAGCCCCTTCTGCTGGAAAATCTTGAGGGCCCAAGGACCACCGGCTTTCCGTAAAGCGGCGTCAATCATGGCCTCGGTTCCAAGGCGTGGAAGTACGACTGCACCGTGGAGGTGACACCGGGTGGCGTTGTCTCGCTCGATCACAAACCAGAAGTCCGGGACGTCATCTGCGAACGCTGCCTTTAGCGCCACCTTGATACGGGCCTGCATGTAGCGGGCGAGCCCTCGCGGTGCTTCTCTGGCTGCACGTTCGACATCGTCGGATAAGCGGAGATTGATCGTATGGGCTCCGGCCTTTGCGCTCTCAATCGAACAGGCCAAAACTTTGAGAGGAAGGGTGGTCTTGTCCCAGTGCGGCAGTCGGTATCCCGGATTGGCTGACTGGATTTGGGCCCCTACTAAACTGCCAGGCACCGGATCTCCACGCTTCTCGGCTGAGCCAATGGCAGCAAGGAAATCCCGATCGGCCTGAAGCCAACGTCGATTGGATTTATTTGTCGTTTTGGACGCCCGCTCCACCTTCTTCGCCGCCTTGTTGGCGAACTTGAGGATGTCCGATTTTGACGCCCGTAACGCTCGAGCGGTGCGGGCTTCCAGCGTGATGATATTTATGCGGTGAGCAGTTTGGGTTTGAGCGAGGTTGGCCGGGTTTGGAACGCCAAGCGCCGTAGCTTTCTCAAGTTCTTCCCGGAAGATGCTGCGGCTCAACGAGCCTGCATTGGCTCCTCTCTGGAAATGGGCCCTGGCCCGCTTTTCCTCAACGCGACGGACGTCAGGGTCGTCTATGCCCTCCAAGATGCACAGGATATCGCGCTCGTCCTCGGGGGACAGTGGGGTATCCATCTCGACCATACCTTCAAAGTCGGTTGCCGAAATGGCTCGCTCACTGAGCCGACAGTTTCTCAGCTAGCCGTGGCAGGAGGTCGGCGATAAGTCCATGTCATTCGACCGCGTCTAGGTGCCTGTAAACAGAGGCGCGGCCAATCCCTAGCTGCTTTGCGATAGCCGAAGGCCCTACGCCTTCTCGACGAAGTTGCTCAATCCGTGCACCATCGATCGTGGGTGGGCGTCCACGGTAGCGGCCTGCTTCCTTAGCCTTGTCGATGCCCTCGCGCTGGCGCTCTTTTCGAAGATCCGTCTCAAAGGCTGCGAAGCACGCCAGCATGCCCAGCATCAGCCGCCCCTCGGGTTTAGTCGTATCAACGGAGTCTTGCTGCAGGCACCTAAAGCCTACTTGGCGAGCAGTGAGGTCATCGATGATCCGGCTAAGATCTGTGAGCGACCGGGCGAGGCGATCAAGCCGAGTGACAACCAACACGTCACCTTTGCGCACAAACCGTAGCGCCTCCTCCAACTTCTCCCTGCCGGCAGTCGTCGTACCCGAGCGCTTCTCCGCGAATATCTCGTCGCATCCGGCGGCTGCCAACTGTTCAAGCTGGACCTCCAAGCTCTGACCAACGCTCGAGACGCGCCCGTAACCTACTACCGCCATCATGTTCTCCGTCTCGAAAGGTCTAGACCTGCGACAGAGTAGCGTCTCAAAAATCTGGGGCAACCCTAATGATACAGCTTTGTCCGATCGCTGAGACGTCTCGCCGGGCTATGCGTCAATGAGACAAGGTTGACGGTGCACCCTGGACGGGCAACGGACTTGGTTTAGAGGAGGGGGAGACGTGCGCGTTCAGACCTATCAAGAGACGCTTGACGAAAATGTCGGGCTTCGCCGACACCTCTTGTTAGGCAACGGCTTCAGCATCGCGGCAGATGCCCGGTTTCAGTATGCGTCGCTTCTCGATGAGGCATTCTCAGAAACCGACATTCGCCTTCGAGAGATATTCTTGCGCGCTGGCACGACTGATTTTGAAGTCGTTCTCAGCAAGCTAGATACAGCACGAGACGTCCTGAGTTGTTATCCCGGCGCGGAAAACTTTGTCGGTGATATTGGCGCTGATCGGACACTTATCGCTAACCGACTGATCGCCGCGCTGGCCGCAATCCATCCTGCAGCTTCAACAAGTCTTACCGACGGTCAATATGCGAGATCTGGCGAGTTCCTAGCGGAGATGCGAAGAGCGGACACACCCGATTTGAGCGGGCTTTTTTTCACCACTAACTACGACCTACTCCTCTACTGGAGCACTATGAGAAACTTTCGCCTGCTTCGGACCCGGGACGGGTTCAGCGGCCAAGGTTTGCAGTGGGCTCCTGAAGAGAACCAGTCCGTATTTCATCTGCACGGAGCCTTGCACCTGTATGTGCGCGACGACGGATCAATCGGGAAACTGAGATACGACACCCCGCTCATCGAGCAGATCAGCGCGCTGATAAATCGAGATATGCTTCCGCTGTTCGTATCGGAAGGTTCGAGCGTCCAGAAGCTCGAACGCATCAATGCCAACCAGTATCTTCGGGATGCTTTGACGCGGTTCGAAGGTGCGGTGATGGACGACGGTGCCGTTCTGTACGTTTTTGGTTCAGCTCTAAACGACGCGCATATAGCCGACCTGATTGCTCAAGGACGAGTTGGCCGCGTCTACATTAGCGCTCACAATGTGGAAGGTTCTCGCTTGTCCGTTACCGGTCTTGAGGCCCGATGGATTGAACAGCGGCGTCAGGCTGGCTTGCCGCAGATCGAGGTGGTCGTTTTCGCAGCCACTGAAGCTGGCGCTTGGGCTGACAGGAGAGCCAGAACATAACTTTCCGGATCTTCAGATCACTAAAGACGCAGGGGGCGCGCAGCTGGCTAGAAGGCTACGGCCCTGGCCTCCGCGTCCCGAGCACGAAGGTAGAGTCTCAGGCCATTCAAAATAGCTCGTTCTTCGTCTCCACACCCAGCCAGCCGCTTGTCGATTTCAGCTTCTGCCGACGCGATTGTCAGCCAAGGCGGCTTTGCTAGTCCATGACCAAGCAATCGCTGTGCGATCAGTATTTCTTCAGCTCTCCTCACAGCCGGCGGCAACGAGTCCGGAGCATGCTGGTAGATCAGCCTTGTTCCTAAAATCCGAAGCCGTGGATCGTCCAACGCTTCAACTACTTCGTATCGGCCCGCCCAACCTGCACTGTGAAACTGGGCCATCCGCGCGTTGTCGTCCTGCCCGGCGAAGCCAGAATACAACTGCTCTTCGACATGCTCGCTGGTGTCGAAACTCGATGCGCCCGCGCAGAACGCATCCGAGAGCCTTTGGCAGAAATCAACGTCGTTTCGGATGCCATCGGCCACCTCGTACAACTCACCCAAATCCCGTCCATGCCATCCTTGATCAGGAAGAGCGTCGATGCCAGGACAGCTGTTCGCTTTCACCCGGCGGATTGGTTTCGGTGATCGGTGAAGGCGCAGGGACAGCTGACTATCGGTCATCTGGCGCAGCTCGGAATGATCGGAGTCGAGGTCCAATGCTAGGATCACCCCGACATTAGATGCGTCGTTGCCGATCTTAGTGACGGCGAACTGATACGGCTTTCCAAAGTAGAACTCGCTGATGAGAAACGCGGGCTCCTCATCAACAAAATCGACAACCGCTGCCTTTTGCGAAAATCGAAGTGCGTTGGACCACACGTCGGGCGCTCGGTCTCTTAACAAGCGCGCCATAAAGATCGTTGCCTCGACATCTGCGAGGGCGTCATGTGCATTTTCATGATTAAAGCCGTTCAGAGGAGCCATCTGATCCAGCTTGAAAACAGGGGCACCACGCTCGTTCACCGGCACTCTGATTGCGCCTGGCTCGCGCATGTAGGCCAGCTGGGCGATCTTCAGAATGTCAGCGCGGCAGTTACCGTTGGTGTTCGTGGCATACGGTTTGTGCAGGCATTGATAGAACGCTTGCCGAAGCAAATGCTCGTCGAAGTCTATCGAGTTCCAACCCGCAAAAACTGCCGGCGTCCAATCATCAAGCCTAGACGCAATCTGGCACATCATCTCGTAATGCGATGGATGCCTAGGGTCGATTAGCTGGTCAATCGAGACCCGCGTAACCGCCAGCGCGCCCGCCGACGGGATCACATATGGCGTCACCCGGCAGCGCTGTTCAAATCGATCAAGCTCGTTCAACTCACCATCGGTGCGTATCGCTGCGAACTGGAGGACCTGGTCGAAGCTCTTGTGAACGCCCGTAGTCTCAGTGTCGTAGAAGACGAAGCTCAACGGTCAGGCTCACATTTTCAACAGCCGAAACTGCAACGCTGCGACACTGACTTTGAACTTTCTAGCAACAGTTGCAAGGGCCTCGTCGTCGCCCACGTCGAGATTGGCGGCGTAGGGGCCTAGCCATTCTTCCGGCATCAATAGCTCAGCTGCGAAGTTATTCGCTTCGATCTCGTGCGCGTCTACGCCAGCTCCGGCGAGCACGTCTCTTCGAAGAATAACTTTATCGACGTGGACCGATCCCGCGAGCAGCTCCGCGTGCATCACGTGGTGTGCAAGCTCGTGGGCCATTGTGAACCGCTGCCTGTTAGGGTGATGCAGGGAGTTCACGGCAATCAATGGGACTCCGTCACGGATAAACGCCATTCCTGAGAGCTCTTGGTCCAAGGGCGAGAACTGCACCTTTACGCCCCGCGATTTCGCCACTCGCTCGACAGGAACCGGAGCAGCCGCAATCCGAGCTTCGCTCAACACCTCGCGAGCGGTCCGCACAGCCTTAGCCTTGTCAGGCCCGGCCATCATCGCCGAGCCCTTTGATCAGCTTGTCCAGTTCCAGCAATCAGGGACTCGATCTGCTTGCGCTGAGCGTCCGTAAGGGACTCCACGCCGGTGAAAACGGTAGCCGGCTGGTCGTCCGACAGCACGCGATTTGTTCGGACAGCGGGGAGAAGGTGGCTGATCTCTGAAAACGACAGCGCTTCTGCCAACCTGTAGACGTGGTGCAACAGCACCTTTTGGTTGCCGCGCTCGATATTCGCCAGGGAGGCTCGGGAAAGGCCGACGGTGTCAGAAAGTTGGGCTTGAGTGAGGCCCAGCGCACGTCGCCGGCTCGCAATGTTGGCACCGAGAGCCGTGTAGAGCTGATTTTCCTGCATGCGCTTAGGTTGCGCAATCCGAACACAGTGTCAACCTCGCCAACATTTGTTGGTATCACAAACACAAATATAAAATCACGTGTTTGTGATTATGGCATTTAGCCTCCCGGCCCTACGTTCACCTTGCTTCTTGGGGTCGGTCATTGGCGCTCCGGGGCAACATCGAAACGACCACATAAGGAGATATGGTCATGCAGAAACCTGGATCGAATACCGGACAGAATGGCGGGATTTTCCGAGAAGTCGGACCCCGTGGCGGCCCCCGGGACAACTACGCTGCCGTTCCGGACAACCGCCCGCTGCCGCCCACCACCACTCCGGGCGCTGGTTGGGTGCCGCTCAAGCGCACGCCCAACAGCAACCGGTAGGGCGCAGCAACATGAACTACCCCACCAGGCCGATCCCGTCGGAGCGTCCGAGCTACCCGGAACCCTATCGTCAACCGAGCTTTCCGGATCGCCCGCCACACTTCCCGGAACCCCGGCAACCGTTCAGCCCCCGCTTCGGGTGATCAGGAGGAGATAGCCGCCGCCATTCCTATGGCGGCGGTCTATTTTTGAAAGGTTCCCAAAACTGAACGGGCAAGGCAACTGAGGCGCGGCTGCCTAAGCGTTCACCTGAGGTGCCCCTCGTTCATAGCCGATGCCGCGCGCGATAGCCGACGCGCTTCCGGGCACCCCCAGACGTCGTTTTCGCGGGGCGAAAAAGGCGATTTTCATGCACGGGTGCTTTTGGCATCGTCACGCAGATCCTGAGTGTACACTAGCCCGAATGCCCAAATCGCGTCAGGATTTCTGGAAGGAAAAGTTCGCTCGCAACGAGAGGCGAGACACCGAAAACCTGCTGCTACTGAAGGACAGGGGTTGGGACGTTGTCACGGTGTGGGAGTGCCAGCTAAAGAACCCAGTAAAGGTTAAGGAGGACGTCTTGGCGTTCTTGGGGGAACGATGAGATCATTGGAACTGTTCGCCGGCGCAGGTGGCCTTGGGTTAGGTCTGCATGCAGCGGGCTTCTCCCCCCAAAAGGTGGTCGAATGGGACCGCTACTGCTGCGACACGCTAAGAGAAAACCGTGAGCGCGCCTCGACCGGGGTTCGGAGCTGGTCTGACATTACCGAGGGTGATGTGCGTTCAGAGTCATTCGCGAGATACGAAGGCGTGCTCGACCTCGTGTCTGGCGGCCCGCCTTGCCAACCATTTTCTATGGGTGGTCGTCACAGGGCTTACGACGATGCTCGGGATATGTTCCCGCAGGCTATTCGAGCTGTTCGGGAGGCTCGCCCGAAGGCGTTCGTCTTCGAGAATGTGAAGGGGCTAACCCGTGCTTCTTTCCGCAACTACTTCTCATATGTCCAACTTCAGTTGGAGCATCCGGAGGTCACTGCCCGCCCCGACGAGGGTTGGGAAGACCATCTCGCTCGGCTTGAACGTCATCACACCTCCGGTCAGCGATACGATCTCCATTACAGGGTGGTGACCCGCTTATTGAACGCAGCCGATTACGGAGTGCCTCAAAAGCGAGAGCGCGTGTTCTTCGTTGGCTTCCGAGACGACTTGGGTCTCGAGTGGAACTTTCCCGCCCCGACCCATACCCAAGAGGCTCTCGTTTCGGATCAGTTCCGTGGCGATTATTGGGACCGTCACAATATCGCCGCTCCACCGGGAGCAGTCGCCCCTCGATTTTTGACTAGTCTGGCGAACCAGAGCGAACGCCCCAACACCGCGCCTTGGCGAACGGTTCGAGATGCCGTCGCGGACTTGCCCGACCCCCAAACCGACCCAAAGGCGGCCAAGTCCATTCCAAATCACAAGTTCCAACCGGGTGCCCGCGCCTACCCTGGGCACACCGGAAGTCCGCTAGATTTTCCAGCCAAGACGCTCAAGGCAGGTGTCCATGGTGTTCCAGGGGGGGAGAACATGATGGTTAAGTCGGATGGTTCAGTGAGATATTTCACTGTTCGCGAGAGTGCGAGACTGCAGACTTTCCCTGATGATTTCGTCTTTCACGGCTCTTGGTCTGAAACGATGCGCCAGCTCGGAAATGCCGTTCCGGTTGAACTCGCTGCGGTAGTGGGACGAAGTGTTGCGGCGCTTTTAATGCCGAGTGGAAGAGGCCAGCTCCAGTAGAACTGGCTGGCAACTTTGCCGACTCGCGTCATTGTCCCTCCCGCAGATGGAGCATGGCATCATGGATGGGGTGATGAGCGGGTATGCCGAACTCGAGTTCGACCTGCCATCTGCTCTCCTCTCCAGCGTGCTTAAATCACTGGGCACCATTGAGGCAGTACCTCTGACAATGGCGGCGACTAGCCAAATCCCGGAGGAGCAGGGCGTTTATCAGATTTTCCATGAGGGGAGACCGGTCTACGTTGGAAAAACGGACGCGGAGGCCGGACTGGCTCGACGGCTATTGAGGCACAGCCGCAAGATCGTGCACCGCAGAAACCTCGATCCAAACTCAGTCACATTCAAGGCACTGCGGATTTACGTCTTTACGGCGATGGACATCGAGTCTGATTTAATCAAAGCCTACGGCGGCGTTCGTGCGCTGGCTTGGAATGGTAGCGGTTTCGGTTCCAATGATCCTGGGCGAGAACGCGATACCACCCGCAATAAGGCCGGGAACTTCGATGCGCTATATCCTGCTGACATTGACTTGCCGCTCGTGTTCGACGGTGCTGACAAGCTGACCGCCTCGGAGGCGTTGTCGGCTATTCGAGCCAAGGTGCCTTGGAGCCTTCGAGCGCAGCGCCGCTCTCAGAACGGGCCCCCCCACGCCGCTCGTACCGACACATTGGTCAAGCTGCCCCCGGGCATCCGGCCCGCTCGCCCAGCGATTGCGGAAGTCGTTGGACAGCTTCCGACTGGCTGGCAGGCCACGAAGCTCCTCGGTTACGTCATCCTCTACAAGGAAAGGCGTGAATACCCTGATGCCGAGATCATCGCGCTGAGCTGACGAGAGCGCGGGCAGGCGCAGCTGGCTCGTCGCTAGCCTAGGCTTCCACTTTTCTGCTGACGGACGACATCCTTTCGACGGCTCTGGTGACGCCCGCACGCTGAACTTCTTCAAAAAGCTGGGCGTAGCGCTGCGTTGTTGAGGCTTGGGTCTGACCCAATGCCTTCCCGACTGTCATCAAGTCCGACCCCGTCGAGATCATGAAGCTCGCTGTGGTGCGGCGCAGATCATGTCGCCGGTAATGCCCAATGCCCGCCAGCTCGAGGATCTGACCCCATGGACGTTTGAAGTCAGTGCGCGGCTTCAACCCACTACGCCCAGGGAACAAGAACTGAGACTGCGGACCATTTTTCCGCATTGAGCGGAGCAGTTCGACCGTCACAGACGCAAGGTGCAGTCGGTGGACGATCTTGGTCTTGGTGTGATGCGAAGGTTTGACCCACAATCCTGCATCTAGGTCGAACTGGCACCAATCCGCATTCAGAACTTCGCGTAGACGTGCGCCGGTAAAAAGCAGCAGCCTGACCACGTTGACAGCGTGTTGATCCCGATATTGGTCACAGGCCCTAAGGAGCGCGCTGACTTCGTCTTCCGAAAGATAATCCCACCGCTGATCCTCAGGGAACTTTTCGACACCACGGCACGGGTTGTCCGAGCGCCATTCGTTCTGGATCGCGAGGGTGAACATCCTGCTCAGCACCGCGCGCAAACGGTTTGCCTGGTAGCGACTGGAACCGGTGCGAGCGTTGTTGTGGATAGCGCGAACGTCACCCGCTTTGAGGTCCTGGACTTTCCTCACACCAAACTTGGGCAGCGCGAAACGATCAAGGAGTCGGCGAGCGTCTTTGATCGTTTGGGGCTTCAGGCCACGGTTCGGACCATAGTCGTCGCAGTAGTGATCAGCGAGCTGACGTAGAGTCACCGCATCTCTGACGCCCTTTCGGGCGAGGCTTGGATTTCCGCCTTGATCGACTAGCACGCGATGCTCGCGAGCAGTTCTGCGAGCTTGGTCCACCGTCATCGACGGAAAGCGGCCTATTACGAGCTTGCCCTGCTCCTTCGTTCGGGAGCGGAACTGAAAGATGAAACTCTTCGAGCCTCCGGGCATGACTCGCAAACCGAAACCCGGGACCTCCGCGTCCCAGACAGTTTGATTTTCTCTAGCCTGCTCGACCATTGTTTTGGTCAACTTACGCGCTTTGGTGACGGTCATAGATCCTCCTTCCAGCTCGCTACGAAGCACGCGTTGTGGAAGCAAGGTGGAAGCATTTGAGACCGTAGAAGCCCGTGCGCAGCCGCAGGCAGCCGGGTTTGCTCTGAGCTAAATAACTGTAAGGGCGTATCTATCCGTCGATGACCGCCGTCTTCCGTAGAGAGGGCGCGATATTCGTAATGCGGGGGTCAGGTGTTCGAGTCACCTAAGCGGCACCACTCCCTCTCCTCTAGAAAAACACCTTGAAAATCAGAGCCGTAACAAGGCGTGAGGTGGCGGTGGGGTTACAGTTTTCTGGCTGAGAGGGGTTACACTTTTTCAACATGGCTCGCCGCGAGCTATGCTTCGAAGTCTTTTTCTGTCCAATCCCCATGACGGACCGCTTCGAGAAGCCGATCCACGCCGCGACGCTCAAGAGGGCCGTTGGGGGTCAATCTAGATGCAGCAATCTGAAGCGACGCCGACACCGCTGTCTCTACGGCTGAGTTTGGCCGGACCCCTGTCGATCGATCATAGTCGCGCCTAACATCCAGAAGCTCACGGATCTCTCCAGGTGACGGTGTTGTGCCGTGGAGGGCGTCATACTTTCTAAGCGTGACAGCACATGTGATGACTTGCTGGACGATGTCCTTCGCCGCTCCTGATCCGCGCGCCACACGCAGGGCATTCGTCACCAAGTCGCGCAAAGCACCTGGAAAATCAGTTCCGGAAAAATCGGCTACGGACCAGTTGGGCGGCCTATCAGTCGTCACGCGTGTGGTTCCCATTCGTCATTCGGAAGAGGCCCCAAGGCCCGAACGTGTCCCACAAGCCGCCGAAATTCGGTGTCGACGGTGTCGCTCTTCCAGCGGTTTACGAAGCGGCAGACGATCTGAAGGTTGCCGCGCTCGTAGTGGCCTGAGCTGTCGAGTCGATCGAGGGAGCAGAGCATCTCCTTGTCATCGACGTCGGGCTGGAACTGGAACGGGATGCCGGTGATGGCGCAGAGGCGCTCCTGATCTTCCAGCAGGCTGACGATGTAGATCTGCAGCTCTTCCTTGCTCAGGTCGCAGTTCTTTTCCTTGACGGTGCGAAGCACCTGCTGCCCGTTGGACTGGCTTGCGGTGCTGAGCGCCTGATCGGCCATAATCCACGCGGCGCGTTCTAGGGGGTCGAAGGTCTTCACCGCCCCCGCCTTGCTCGATGAACGCTCGACCTTCTTTCTCCACTCCGGGCGGTCGTGCCACGCCGACAGATCTTCGCCCGCGATGAGCGCCAAGGCGTAGGCGGCATTGTCCGGTTGCAGCTGTTGGAGGGTGCCCTCGGTGAAGAGGAAGTCCTTGGCCTTGGGGTGCAGGCCGTGCCAACTCAGACGCCCGCCCTTGCGGTTCCGGTCTGACCATGCCTCCGCCGGCTTGTGGAATTCATAGATCTGCGGACCGTCACGGGACGGGTTAAAGGAGGCCGCCAACTCGATCTGGACAGGGTCGCGCCGGGTCGTCGTCCACCATAGCTCATCTTTGGCGCGATGGACCCAGAGGTCGCCCGAGGTCTCGCTTATGGCCTCCATAAGGCTGAACCAGCGCGAGGCGACGGATCGCGTCGGCAACTCGCCCCTTGCCGTCTTCTGGTGCGCGAGCGCATGGGCGATGTAGCCTTGGCGGTCTCCCTTCTCCCAGAAGGGCTGAAGGATCTCATTGTTGATCGTGGCGACCGTGCCCAGCTCCCGGCATTTTGGCCAGAGGTAGTTCTCCTGGCCGAAGTTGGCGATGAAGGCCTTCATGCGGCGACGGCTTTGCGCCGCCCTCGGGTCGCCTTGGGGGCGCTGGCACGTTCGGCGTGGATGCGGTCGATTAGGACGCTGGCGGGTTCGTCGTTGGGATCTTGAGGTACCAACTCGCCTCGGAACGCCTTGGTGAGCACCGCGTGGTCGAGACGACCCAGCAGAAGACCGGCGGCAGCAGCTTCGGCCGTCATCCGGTCAATCTCGACGAAGGCGCGGTCGACTAAACGGACGATTTCGACCTGCTCTTCCAGCGGTGGCACCGGTATGCGGGTGGCCTTAATGATCCCTAGGTTCAGATTAGGTTGCACCCCGCCTGCTGCGGCACGGCGCAAAGCGAGATATTGTGACCGTAAAAACCAATAGACATAGTCCCGACGGACTACATCGTCAGAGACGATTGAGATTGCGGCGAGGGCTTGGTTGGTCGCGGCGGGGATGCCAAGCACCGAGACCCGCCCGCGTGTTTGACCTTCGCCATACATCGCGACCAGAAGTGTTCCTGGCCGGAAGACCTTGCAGTTCGTTTCACGGAGCGCCTGTTCGGTAATGAACTCGTCAGCCGAGTCGACGCGGGCGCGATTTACGACCGAGCTGGTAACCCATGGAATCGAGCCGCCTTTGTAGTATGCGGCCTGACTTCGCTTGGGTGTGGAGCCGGTTCCTACTTCTGCGATCTCACTGATTGGTGACTCGTTCCAGCCCACACCGTTGGATCCGGTCAGCTCTCCGCTGAACGCCTTCGCAAGAACCGCCTGCTTGTAGCGGACGGCGAGGGCGGGGATGCGGTCGAGGTCGGCGCGGGCGCGGGCCGTGCGGGCGGTCAGGGCATCGAGCTTCACCACGATCCGCCGTTGTTCGGCGAGGGGCGGAAGGGCGATAGGCCGATCCTCCATATCTCCCTTCGTTACATGGATCATGGTCGATCCAGTTCCGTGCTCCGCCTTTATGTTGTCCTTGTCCCACTGGAACCAGCGATAGAGGAACATTTTGTCGGCAACCGACTCTTCAAGCCGGACCCGCCATATATGGTAGTGGAATATGGCCTTCTCACCCGTCCATATCTTGGGTCCAAAGGATGCCGACCACGCGTAAAGAAGGTCGCCAGAGTTACAATACTTTCCATCTTCAAGTTCTAAGTCAGAGTAATACCACTTCTGGCTTGAAAAAAAGTTGCCAACTCTGATAACCCGATATGTTCCCTTGTCGAGCAGCAGCTCCGACTGCTTATAGGCGCGCCCATTGAGTAGCTCGCCAGCATCGCTCAGTCGAGCGAGCGACCAGGTTTCCGGCGCGGTCAAAGCTCCACCTCCGCCGGCACGGCCTCCTCGCCGGCCAACTCGGCGTCCACCGCCTCGACCTCCGCAAGAGCGGCCCGCAGGTGGCCCAGGATCGCCGCTGCGATGTCCTCAGGATCGCTGAGGGCGTCCTC
>JAQSCR010000410.1:16983-19115 GCA_029945495.1 Pseudolabrys sp.
GCTGTCGTCGCGTAGCCAAGAGATGTCGAGGTTGTCGTTACGGGCGGCGATCTCGACGCGGCTGAAGTAGCGGAAGCGGCCTTCGGGGCCTTGGTCCGTGCGCGACGCGCCACCGTTGGGGTCGTCGCCATAGACAGCCTCGAAGGCCGCGAAGTCCTCCGAGCGCAGTGGGCGGGTCTTGCCGAAGGCGGGCATGTTGGCGCGCAGGTCGTAGACCCAGACGCCCTTGGTGTTGGCTCGGTCCGTCTCGCCGCGCGTCAGGAAGAGCACGTTGGTTTTCACCCCTTGGGCATAGAAGATGCCGGTGGGTAGGCGCAGGATGGTGTGCAGGTCCGCCAGTTCCATTACCCACTGGCGCAGACGCTTGCCAGTGTTGTCCTCGAACAGGACGTTGTCGGGCAACACCACCGCCGCCCTACCGCCAAGATTGAGGGCGCGGACGATGTGCTCGACGAAGGCCAACTGCTTGTTCGACGTCTCGGCCGTGACCGAGAAGTCGGCCCGGCTGGGTCGGCCGCCGCCCTTCTTGGTGCCGAACGGCGGGTTGGTCAGGATCAGGTGGGCTTTGCCCAGGGCTTCCCCGTCCGGCGTCAGGCTGTCGCCCAGGGTGAGGGGGCCTTCGACGCCGTGCAGCATCAAGTTCATGAGCGCCAAGCGATGGGTGTCGGGCACCAGCTCGATGCCAACGAAGGCGCCGTTGCGCTGAAAGAAGGCCTCGGCCGGTGTCAGGGCGTAGAGATCGTCCGTGTGGTCCTTGATGTAGCGGTCGGCGGCCACCAAGAAGCCGGCGGTGCCCGCTGCGGGGTCCTGGATCACCTCGCCGGGCTGCGGCTTCATCAGGCGCACGATGCAGTCGATCAGCGGCCGGGGCGTGAAATACTGGCCTGCGCCGGACTTCTTCTCGGCCGCGTTCTTTTCCAGCAGGCCTTCGTAAAGTTCGCCCAGGCCCTCCTCGCGCGCCGAAAACCAGTCCAGGCCGTCAATGGCGGTGGTCAGGGTCTTGAGATTGGCCGGCTTGCGCAGCTTGGTCTGGGCGTCGGTGAAGATCGACTGCACAACCGGGTCGCCGGACTTACCCAGGTCCAGCAGGGCGCGCTTGTAGTGGTCGAGCTGGTCGACGCCCTCGCGGCCGGCGATCTCCTTCCAGCGGTATGCGGCCAGGATGCGATCCTCGCGGTCGGTCTCCTCCATCATCTTGAGGAAGAGCAGGAAGGTCAGCTCGGTGACGTATTCCTGGTAGCTGACGCCGTCGTCACGCAGAACGTGGCAGAGGTTCCAGAGCTTTTGGACGATGTCCTGTGTCGTGACCCGGCCCTTGGTCAGCTCGCCGTTCGCCATAGTTCCTCACTCAGGTCCGACAGGACCGACTCCAACTTGCCGTCGAAGCGCTTGTTGATCACCCGGAAGCCGCCGTCGGCCTTGAAGGGTTCGTCATCCAGCGACTCGCGGTCCACCACGATCTCCTTCTGGAGCTGTTCGCCAATGCGGTGAAGCCATCGCTTCTGGACATCGGTCCATGCGCCCTTGCGGACCACCGCGTCCACCGCGCGCTTTACCCGGTCGGCATAGGGGATCAGCGGGTCGCCCAAGGCGGCCTGGCGCACGTATCCGATGATCGAGGCGGCGATATCCTCGTTTCTGGCGTCGGACCAGGCGCGGCGGATGTTGGCGTCGGTGAAGCCCTGGGCGTCGAGCTGAAGGCGCAAGTCTCGAAGCTGGGTGCGGGTCAGGTCGCGCGGGCGCTGCACCACGGTGGTCAGGGCCGCGATCTGGTTGAGGTTGTCGCGGATGAAGGCGGCGAAGGCGTCGAGATAGTCCTGCGGCCGCTGCGCGCCGCCGTAGCCTCGGCTGACATCCACCACCGCGTCGGGATGCTCCGAAATCGGCAGCATGATCGGCGTGCCGCCGGACGTCTCCCAGTCCAGCGCCGGGCCCAACCCAAGGCGGCCACGCACCCAGCTGGCCAGTTCCTCCGCCGTGCCGGCCCGGAAGCGCGCAAGGGTCTCCTCCGGGGTCTCGCCGGCCGCCAGCTCGGCCTTGGCGCGGGCTTCGGCCGACATCCGCTTCAGGCGGCGGTTCAGCTTGACGATGATCTGGTCACGGACGTCGGCGCGATGACGGGCGTCGTCTAT
>JAQSCR010000410.1:19125-19526 GCA_029945495.1 Pseudolabrys sp.
CAGGGTCAGGCTGGGGTCGGCGGCGACCGGCCGCATCTCCGTCATGTCCTGCAGTTTGCTGTAGAGGTCGACCGCGTCGAAGATCCTGAAGGTCTCCTTACCGATCTCCGGGCACAGCCGCGTCGCCCGGCCGAGCATCTGCTCGTAGAGGATCCGGCTGTTCACCCGGCGCAGGAATACCAGGTTGGTGATCTTGGGGATGTCGACCCCCGTGGTCAGGAGGTCGACCGTTACCGCGATCTTCGGCAAGGCGTCGTTTCGGTAGCTGAGGATCAGCTTGCCGACCTTGTCGACGCTGCCAGTCAGCTTGCGGATCGCCGCATCCTCGATATCGCCGTGGGCCTCTCGGAAGGCGTCGCGTAGCGCCTTCACCACGATGTCGGCGTGGGCATCGGAGGCGG
>JAQSCR010000411.1 GCA_029945495.1 Pseudolabrys sp.
TGAGGGGGTCGGAATTGGACGCGAAAAGGGGTCGGAGTTGGATGCGATTTGACAGCAATACTGGGCATTCTGATCACGGTGGTGTTCTCCGATCAGATTCGCAAAGCGCCGAAGCAGAACTCCGCGTCAATAGGACAATCCGCGCTGCCGCCGTCAAAGGACCGATGGGTGGTGGGAATTGTCCTTGGCGTTTCGCTGCTGCTTTGGATCACCGATGTCTGGCACGGGATTTCGCCGGCCTGGATTGCTCTGGCTGCCGCAATTATTTTCATGTTCCCCGGCATCGATATTGTGCCGCTGAATCAGTTTGGCCAGTTGGTCAATTTACGGCCGCTGCTGTACGTCGGTGGCATCCTGGGCTTTGGCGCTTTCATCGCGGCCACGGGTCTTGGCACCTGGATAGCGCACTATTTCATATCGCTCGCCGGTCTTACCAGTCACGGCGAAACCAGGGATATGCTGGCGTTGTCGTTGCTCTCCGGCTTTGTCGGTCTGATGGCGACGCATGGCGGCATGGCGGCGCTGATGCCATCGCTGGCGCGAGATCTGAGCGCAGCTTCGGGCCTCGGCGTTGATGCGATTATCGGCAGCATAGTGCTCGGTTATTCGATCCTGCTGCTGCCTTATCAGGTGCCGCCGACGGTGGTCGGCTTTCACATGGCTGCAACGCCGCACCGCATCGCAACGTGGTCGACATTATGGATCGGTGCGGTGACCGCGCTGGTCTCGATCCCGTGCCAACTGTTGTGGCAGCATTTCATCGGCGCAAGCTGAACTACAACGGAAACCGGCATGGGAGATGCGGTGTCGGCTGGCACGAGTATCCGCAACGCAATCATGCAGCGTCCAGAGTAAGAATTTGGGTTTAAACGGACGTCGGCAGTTTGCAAAACGGCACTAACCCATTGACGATAGAACTTTAATTTGATGCTCGTTTGCAAAAATATTGAGCATTATCAATGAGTAGCCACAGACTACGAATCTGGGGGTCAGGAGTTCGAATCTCTTCGGGCGCGCCATAAGCCTTTGTATTGACGTAAGTTTCTGCGGCGCAATTTTTCTGTATTTCAGTTTGCAGGGACAGTCTGGTGCCCTTTTGATGGCGGAAAATGCAAAGCGCGTTAACCAGCTGCTATTCTCTGGAAAAACGAGATGCCGGTAGCAGTTGAATTGTTCTGCAAACGATCGACCGATGCGTGCTGCGATGTCTGCCTTTTACTGAGGCGCGGTAGTGCCACGCGCATAACTCAGAATATTGAGAGGATCTGGAAGGTGGCGTTTGATGTCCGCGTTCGGATCAGAGCAGACAAAGGCCGATTTTTGCCGGAGATTATTTGTACGTGAATGACCCGGACATTCGTTGGCGGTCAACACCTGTTGGCATCGTTAGTATACGGGATGGCTGCGACAGGGAGAGCCGACGAACGCTGCGCCTCGATGAAGATACGTTTGACGTCAGGGAATCGCTTCTTAATACGCCGTTCCAGTTCGGAAACGTGGTTCCCCACCTCGGCTGACGACAGGCCGTCGGCGAAATCGAGGTTGGCAAAGGACGCGATTAGACTCGCGCTGGCTGCGGTGATCCATGGATCGAGATCGGTGATGAGTTTTTGGCGCAACATGGTTTGGAACCTTTCGACAAGATTGCGGGCTTCGACGAGTGTTGGGACACGTCCCTCGATAGCGGCGATGGTCACGGTATCTGCTTTGCTTAAATGATCACGAGCCGTGGTCATCAATCGGGAGAGCGTTCTCGCCGAAGGCACTTTTTGCAATTGCTGATCGCTCGCCTTCTCGGCTCGTCTTCGTCGTGTCGTCCATTCGCTGACCACACGCAAGGAACCTTGAAAGCCTCGCCCTTGCAGACGACGCCAGAGTTCTGCGCCGTTACGGCAGCCCCCGGTCCATTGCGCATCCAGAAAGGGTAAATGGGCATCGAGCGTGCTCTGCCTGGTTCGGAAGACATCGGCGCTCACGCCGCGGCTGACCTGGCGAACGAGTTGACGGCTGTGCCCTGTCCGACGAACGATCTCTTTGAGTGGCACGCCGTCGCCGACCAGCGCCATGATGGTGGCATTGGTATAGGTCCGGCGCAGATAACCTTCATATTGCAGCCGTTCCGCACAGGTAAGCAGCGCCGGATTGATCGTCGTTGCGCCAATTGCGGTACGGATCATGCGCATGGACCGGCGGACCGCTTCGAGGAAGGCCGCGCTCGCGTTTTCCATCAGGTGCCAGCGATCGGCGACTTGGACGACGCCGGACAGCGCCTTTGCGGCGGCCTCGCCATAGCCGCCGCCACGGTCGCGCGATACGACCCTGATCTCCGGATGCTTGGAAAGCCATGCCCGCACCGTTGCGATCTCGCGATCGGGAAGTAATGCCACGATCCGCCGGCGCTCTAGGTCGCACACGATTGTTCCGTAGCGGTGGTTCTTCCGGAACGCCCAATCATCGATGCCGGCGACGACCAGAAGCTCCCTCCGCAGGCAGGTTCGTCGCCGCACGACCCGTAGCAGGGTGTCGTTGCTCACAGGCAGCATCAGTCGCTTGGCGAAGCTTGCGGCCGGCCTGCCGCCGAGTGCCAAGCCCAGATGATGGATGATTTGTTCCAGTCGTGCTGTCCGGCGCGACCGCACGGGCACGACGCCGTCACCGAACCGCTCCGCAAATATCCGCCGCCGGCAATGCGGCACCTCACAAACGAACCGGCGCGTGATAAGCCGGAGGCGCACCTGCTTGCCGGCGCAGGGCAGATCCGCGACTTGCCTCTCGTACCGGCTATGGACGCGGCGCGATCTCGCTCCGCACAAGGGGCACACGGCTATACCGGCCTGCGATCTGCCGACCAAAATAATTGTGTCGTTTGAATCACTTACGCCCTCAACCGCCAACCCACTCGGCACAAGGGAAGAAATCTGAAAGCCGGTTCGCATGATTCTGATTCCCCCGTTGGAGAACCATCAAGTCGCCAGCAGAATTCATCAGAAGTGAGTCAGACCCTTAGTTCGGCGCCGATTTACAGGCAGTCAGAACTTCAACCTGCCGCAACTTCGCGACAATCTCTTCCGCTTTGTGTCTCTTCTTTGGCATTCTGCATCCTCCATCAGGCTCAAAGCCATACTTCAGGGAGGACCACTTTCAAAAGGGCAGACCAATAATCTTGAAGCCCTCAAGGCGCTGTCGCCGTATTGCGCGGGGAATATGAAATGCATATATATCGATCCTCATTACAACACTGGCAATGAAGGGTGGGTCTATAATGACAACGTCGGCTAGCCAGAAATAAAGGCATGGCTCGGTTCGGTGGTGGGAAGGGGGGCCGAAGATCTTTCCCGTCACAATAAATGGCTATGAATGATGTATCCACGCCTTCGTCTTTTGAAAGAATTTCTAGCCGACGAAGGCATAATTTTTGTGAGCATTGACGACAATGAATACCCAAGACTCACTTCGCGGCCGTGAGTCCGGGATCATCCATTGACGTACGTGGCAGTTGGGCTGCGCCGTTACCAACCAGCGTTAACGAAGCAGATGCGGCAGCCAAACGACAATGCCCGGCATCAGAATCAGAATGATGAGTGTCGCAAAGTCCGCCACAAGGAATGGCACGACGCCGCGATAGATGGTGCGCATCGAGATATCCGGCCGGATAGCGTGCAGCAGAAAGACGATGATCCCCAACGGCGGGTGGATCAGCGCGATTTCGACCTGAATGAGGCAAATGATGCCCCACCATAATGGATCGTAGCCGAGGCTGATGATGATCGGCAGTATGAGCGGCAAGGTTATCAGGATCGACGACATCTCCTCGAAGAAGGTGCCGAGAAGAATGTAGACGAAGGTGAGCGCGAAGATGACTCCGAGGGGCGGGAAGTCATGGCTCTTGACCCAGGAAACGAGTTCTTCAGGCACGTGAGCCAGATTGACGAAATAGGTAAAAATCGGCGCGGCCATCAGGATGATGTAGAGCATAGCGGTCACCGACGCAGTTTCGTACATGCCCCGCTGCAGGCCGTTCCAGCTCAAACGGCCGCGCACCAGTGCGAACAACAAAGCGAGGACGGCCGCCGCTGAAGCGGCCTCGTTGATCGTGAAAACGCCGCTGTATATGCTGAGGAACACACCCAGCAATAACGCGAACGAAGGCGCCGCGCCCCTCAGAGCTTCGATGCGTTCGTGCCACGACACCCGTTCGCTGACTGGCGCGACTTGCGGCCGCAGCCGGACGGCAACAGCGATGGCGATCATGTTGAAGGTGATCGTGATGAGCGCCGGCACGATGGCAGCGACAAACATGTCCAAAATGAATGTCTTGGCGACCACGCAGTAGATAATCATGATCAACGACGGAGGGATCAGGGATTTCAGCGTGCCCCCGGCCGCGATGACGCCGGTCGAGAAGGATGGCGCATAGCCGCGCGACAACATCTCCGGCAGAGCGACCTTGGCAAAGGTTGCAGCGGTTGCCGTGCTCGATCCGCAGATGGCGCCAAAAGCGGCTGAACCGCTGATGGTCGCGTAGGCGAGACCGCCGCGGCGGTGGCCGAGGAATGCGGTGGCGGCGCGGTACACGTCCTCCGAAAACCCGGCCATGCCGGCGAAGATGCCCATGAGCAGGAACAGGGGCACGGCGACAAGGTCGGTGCTCGAGAGGACGAAGGAGGGTTCCTGCGCCAGAAAGGAAAACGCCGGGGCCCAGCCGCCGCCCTGCAACGCAAAGCCGACAATACCGACTGTAATCATGGCGAAGCCGACCGGTACCTGCAGACCCATGAGGACGAACAGCGCCGCAATCCCCAACGCGCCGATCTCTGCGGGTTCCATTCAGGTCTCCTGATTGCTAGGTGGCGCGATCCGCATGCTGATCGGGTCGGGACGACCAGACCTGCAAGGTGACGATGGCCTGCATAGCGGCGCTGAACGCTAGGATTGCAGCGATCATGGCCCAGACAGGAGTGGTGGGGATGCGGAGCATCCATGTCGCGGTGCCGGTCTCATTGGCTTGCTGAGCGAACAGGACGAACTGCCATGTCATCAACAGCAGAATGACCTCGACCAGCAGGCCGGCCCCCAAATCCGCGATGCGCGAGATACGCGGTCCGAACAGGCCGGACAGGAAGCGAATCGTGATGTTGCTGCGCTCAATGATCGCAACCGGAATACAGGTGGCGACCGCGAACGCGGCGACGAGGCCTCCAACGTCACGGACGAAATCCAAAGGGCTGGCGAAGAAGAAGCGCAACATGCCGTCGGCAATGGTCGATACGGCAAAGCAGAGCAGAGTGCCAAGTCCGATGGTGGCGAGTACTTGCGCCGAAGCTTTGCAGGCGCGTTCAATTTTCTCCACGTAAGCGTTCAGCCTTTGCCTTCGGAACGGACCTTGGCAAGCTCAGCGTCGAGCGCGTTCTTGAGCTCCTTGTGCCGCGGACTTGCTTTAACCCACTCGTCGCGCACCGGTGTGAGCAGCTTCTCGGCCCCGGCGAGATCGGCTTGCGACGGCATCACCACATGATGCTTGGGGTCGTCCTTCAGCTTCAGGAAAATTTCCTGGTTGAAGGCCGTGATGGAGTCTATCCATACCCGCGTCAGTGTTTCGCCGGCGTGCTTCTTGATCGCCGCACGTCCCGCTTCCGGAAGCGCGTCGAACTTCTTCTTGCTCATGAGGATCGAAACCGGCACGATTCCGAGCCGAATAAAGAAGTGATTATTCGTGACGCGATTGATGCCGAAGTCGAAGAACGGCGACATATGCATCGTCGTGCCGCTGATTGTGCCGCGGCTGATTGCCTCGGGAATCTCCGTGACCGGCATGCCGACTGGAACCGCGCCGAAGGCGCGCAGCGCCGCCGAGTCCGTCTTGCTCGACGCCCGGATGGTCTTGCCCTTGAGGTCGGCGATCGAATTGACCGGGAAGTTGGTATGGATCGAATAGGGCGCCGTGCCCCAGAGTCCGATCACGTAGTAATCGCCGTAATCGGGGAGCACATCGCCGCCGGCCAAGCGAGAGGCGACCAGGGACGCTTCCTTCACATCATTAAAGACGCCGGGCAGTTCCAGGACTTCGGTGTCCGGGAAGCGGCCCGGCGAATAAGAAGGGATGACCCAGGCGACATCGGCGACGCCGTTGATCACCATTTGCGCCTGTTGTCCCGGACTGCGGCCCAGCGCGCCATTCGGGAACATGTCGAATACCACGGCACCGTCCGTCTCTTTCTCCACGGCTGCCGCAAACGGCTTCATGACCGTACGAAAAGTGACCTCGTGGTCCGGCGTGAAGACGGCCCATTTCAGATGATCAGCCGCCTGCGCGCGGCTGCCACCGAACATGGCGGCCGCCGGGATAACCGCGGCCGCGGTCAAGAACTTGCGCCGATCCATATAGTTCCTCCCTTTGATAGAGCCATTATTGTTGTCGTTGCCGTCACGCCGAAGCCGTCTCGCGCCTCCAGGCAATCGGGAACACGCCGTCAAGAACAAGCGGATCGCCCGCCTGAAGTTTTGTTTCGGGATCGCCTTCGATTTTCATCACACTATCGCGCGGATCCCAGCGCGCATCCCGGCCGGCGTAGCGCACCGAGATCGCCGCGCGGCGGTTGGGCGAAGCATTTCCGGTCGCCCCGTGGACGGTGAGGGGATGGTGGCAAATGACGTCGCCCGCGTCGCACGACCAAGACACGAAGCGATATTTGGGATCGCCCTTAAGCTTCGAAAAGTCCGGGCATTCCTCGTATTCGTTGCTGCTGAAGCGGGCATCCTTGTCGGGGGTGACTGCGCGGTAGAACTTGCCCCATTTGTGGGAGCCGGCGACGTATTCGACGCCGCTGGCTTCGACGTTCACCGGTGTGAGTGCGACCCACAATGAAATGATGTCGTTGCCTTTGGCTGGCCAGAACGGCAAGTCCTGGTGCCAGTCGGTGACCGCTGTGGTGCCGGGCTCCTTGATGAATGCCTGATCGTAAAATAGCGACACCGCGTTCGTGTCGAGGAGTTGCGCGGCAAGTTCGGGGAGCGGAGAATTCAGCGCGAAATCGCGGAAGTCGGGGTCCCAACGCCACATGAAGACGTTCATATGGAATCGTCCAGGATCGCCACCTTTGACGGCTTCGCGCGCGCGCTTGCCTGGATTGGACAGGAGCCGTTCGACCGCGAGGTTCATTCGCGCGCACCACTCGGCGTCGAAGACTTTGCGGATACAGATCGCCCCGTCCTCACTGAAATGTACGACATCTTCCGGTGTGACCGGACACAGAGGATGTTTGTTCACGGCGTTTTTCCCTGATTCGGACCTTATGGCCCTCTTTTCTCGTTATTGTCAGAGTGCAGGCCGTATGTTCGCGATTTCAAGGATGATTGTACCGGAGTCCGCCACTCGGACAGTCTGGTTCATGGCCGCGTTGGTGGACGGGCTCTTGACAGCATATGATGTTTCGCATTGTGCAGTGCGGGACGTCAGGTGGGCACCGCAAAGATGCAGAGGGCCGACGTCGACCTCTTACATTTGGAAGTCGTGAAATGCGCGAACTTAAATGTACGAGAAGCCGCAATCTCGCTTTGCGGGTGACCTACGCATGTCCGCGCTGCGGACACTTACGGAGATGCGATTTCGCACCGGTTTGATCTGGCGTACGGAAGATCGCCGTGACGGTCACACATGAAAGTCGCACATCAAGATCGACATGGCGTGCTGCACATCCCGCGACGTAACAATTCTCAACCGGTCCTAGGCCCCGGAGCGAATATGACTACACCTTATAAAAGTGTTTGGACGGAATTGCTGGACACGCCCTTCCAGCAGGCTTGGATCAATTGCGGCGGGTTGAAAACCCGCTATCTCCGCGCTGGTGACGAGAAGAGCCCGCCTCTGGTCATGTTACATGGCACGGCCGGGAGTCTGGAAAATTTCGCCGCCAATCTCGCGGCCCACGCCAAACATTTCAACTGCTACGTTTTTGACATGATCGGTTCCGGCAAGACCGACAAGCCGGACTACGATTATGAGACGGAGCACTATGTAAAGCACCTGAAAGACTTTATTGATGCGGTCGGCATCAAGTCAACGCCACTGATCGGTCTCTCGCTCGGCGCACGGGTGGCCAGCAAGTTTTCCATCGATTACCCGGAGATGGTGGACAAGCTTATCCTGTTATCGGCCACGGCCTATTTCCCGGCTCGTCCGATCCAGGGCGACATTAAGTCATCCAGGATGAATGCCGCTGCAAACCCGACGTGGGAAAGTGTGCGCGAGATCTTCAAGGGCTTGTTCCACGACCCGCGCATGGTGTGGGACGATCTGATCGCGACACGGCTTGCCATCTACAAGCAGCCGGACATGAAACAAGCCATGTCGCACATTCTCGCGCTGCTGGACCCAGACGTTTATAACCGAAACCGCATTCCCGACGAAGAATGGAAGCGTCTGACTGCGCCCACCCTTATAGTGGCGGCCGTCGACCATCAGGACGTGTTTCTGGATACTGCGCGGACGATCTCAAAGCTTATCCCAAATGCTGAAGTCTTCGACATGAAGCACTGCAGCCACTGGCCGCAAATGGAAGACCCCGACACCTTTAACGCCCGCAGCCTGAGTTTTCTGTTGGGCAAATAGGCGTGATGAGCGTCGCCATCGCTGGCCGATGCTCATCACGCTGCCGCTGGTTTTGCCGGTCGTGCAGAAGCTGGCGCAGACCATGATACCGGGCGTATCCGCCGACATGGTCGCGGCGTGGTGGGGCATCATCAATGTTGTGATTATCGAACTCGGCATGATCAGTCCGCCCATAGGCATCATCGTCTTCATTCTGCACGGCCTCGCGCCGCAGATTTCGATCCGCACGATCTATCGCGGCGTGATGCCGTGCATCTTCCCGGACCTCGTGCTGCTGGCGCTGCTGACGCTGCTTCCGATGATCTCGCTATGGCTGCCGCAGTTTTGGCCTAGCTGACCGCACACACCGGACTGACACTCCTGTCCGCCTTCAGTGCCCGCGCGAGTTTCGCCGTCATCGCCTGCAGCGGCGGCAAAAGCTTGTTCTCCACATCGCTCATGGTCAGCGCCGACGCGATGAAGATCAGGGACATGCACCCGTAAACCCGGCGGCCGACCATGATCGGTACGGAAATGCTCGCGGCCTTCGGATTGACGACGCGCTCCTGAGTTGCATATCCCTTGGCGCGGATGGATTTGAACAGCCCGTCGAGCATTTGGTCCTCGCGCGCCTGCTGGTCGCCAGGCTCGTCGGATTTCGCCAGCAGGTCGAGGATCACCTTGCGCTCGTTGTCTGGGCAGAACGCCAGATAGGCGAGGCCCCCGGCGGTGTGCAGCATGCCCATGCGCTTGCCGACCATGCCGTAATCAATGGAGAGCGAACTCAGCCGGTGCGTGGTGTCGCGCACCAGCATCTTGCCGGCCTCGAAAGTGAACAAGCTGATCGGCCAGACATGCTCGCGCGTGAACTCAGCCATCATCGGCGCCGCTTCGGTGATCCATTCGTCATCGAGAAAGCCATCGCTCAGAGACAACACCCCGTGGGTCGGGCGGTAGCGGTCAGTCGCGCTTTCGCGGCTGACGAAACCGGCTTCGGCAAGTGTATCGAGCAGCCGGTAGACCGTCGGCCGGGGCAAGCGAGTGTCCTTGGCGAGGTCTGCCACCGACGCAAGCTTGCGCCGGTTCATGGCGACGAGCAGCGCCAGCCCACGTTCCAGCGAACGCACGCCGCCGGCACGCGCGGTGGAATCCGCCAGCGGAATCCTGGCCTGATGGGTTGGAATTTTGACCTGCAGGTTGGCCTTTTTCGTCATTTTTCCTCCCGGAATTCTTCGTTGGCTAATTGTCCACTGTGCGGACAACGAGTCAAGCGCGCTGGCTGCTTGCAAAATCCGGGTCTAGCGTTTGCTCAAATAGCTCAGGGAGAAGCACCATGGCGCAGGCAGCCGCAGTTCGGACCACGCAAAACCAGCGCGTTCCACTCAGCATGAGCCACATCGGCATCTACGTGCACGACGTGCCGAAGATGGAGGATTTCTACACCCGCGTTCTCGGTTTCACGGTGACCGATCGCGGCAAGGTGCGCGGCAACGACATCGTGTTCACGAGCTGGGATTCAAGAGATCACCATCAGGTCATTCTGGTCGCGGGCCGCCCCAAAGAGCTTGCGTATAACCACATCAACCAGATGTCGTTTCGCGTGAATTCCGTTGAGGACCTCCAGGCCGTCTGGCGCAACGTCAAGGACGAGCCGGAAGTCACCGACATGCGCGGCATGGACCATGGCAACGCATGGTCGCTGTATTTCCGCGATCCCGAAGGCAACCGCCTCGAAATTTTCTGCGATACGCAATGGTACATCGAGCAGCCGTGCCTCGAGGACCTCGATCTTTCCATGTCCGCGGATCAGATCCGCGCCAAGTCCGATGCATTCTGCCGCACGGCCAAGGGTTTCCGGCCGATTGCAGATTATCAGGCGGAAGTCGCCAAGAAGATCGCCCGCGGCAGCTAGGCGACGCGCCGCTCATGACCACTCCCGACTATGATGTCGCAATTATCGGCTATGGGCCGGTCGGCGCAGCATTGGCCAACCTGTTAGGGATGAGCGGACTGAAGGTCGCGATCCTCGAACGCGAGCCGTCGCTATATCACATGCCGCGCGCGGTTTCGCTTGACGGCGAGGGCATGCGACTGTTCCAGACCATCGGCCTTGCGGAAACGCTGCTGCCGAAGCTCAACACCAGCCGCAACATTCGCCATGTCAATACTGAGGGCAAGCTCCTCGTATTGATTTCGCGCGGCGGCATCGGACCAGACGGCTGGAATCACGCCTACCGGTTTTTTCAGCCGGAACTTGAAGGCGTGTTGCGCGAAGGCGCCGCGCGATTTTCAAACGTCGATGTGAAACTGCGCAGCGATGTGTTCGCGCTCGACGAACACGACGACCATGTCCAGGTCCGCTACGAATACCTCGGCAAGGGCGAACTGAATGCGTTGACGGCCAGCTACGTCGTCGGCTGCGACGGCGCGCGCTCGACAGTGCGGCGCTTCATGGCCGCGGCATTGCAGGATCTGCGTTCGCACGAGCGTTGGATCGTACTCGACATGATCCTCGATTCGCCGCCAGCCGGCGTGCCCGAAGCTGCCGACGGCAGCGGCCAGATTGTCGATGCGATTCAATATTGCGATCCGGCGCGGCCGACGACGTTCATCCCGATGCCGGGCAAGCGGCACCGCTGGGAATTCATGATGATGCCGGGCGACGATCCGGTGAAGATCGTACAGCCGGACTCCATCTACAATCTGCTCAAGCCGTGGCAAATCGAACCGGCAAAATCGCAGATCGAGCGCGCGGTGGTTTACACGTTCCACTCTTCGCTGGCGACGAAATGGCGGCGTGGCCGCCTGCTGCTGGCGGGGGACAGCGCGCACCAGATGCCGCCGTTCCTCGGCCAAGGCATGGGCTCCGGTCTGCGGGATACGATCAATCTCGCGTGGAAACTGCGCGATGTGGTGCAGGGCCGTGCGCCGGACACTTTGCTCGACAGCTACGAGACCGAGCGCATGGAACATGTGCGCGCCTACATCCAACTCGCGGTTGAGCTTGGCGGCGTCATCCAGGCGACCGACCCTGAGAAGGCGCGCAAGCGCGACGCCGAACTGCTCGTCAATCCAACCATGATCAAGCCCCTCGCGCCGCGCCTTGGTCCCGGCCTGCATGGCTTCGCTGCCGCGCCTGCGGGCACGCGCGCGGAACAGCCGAAGCTCGCGAACGGCGAACGCATGGATGACCGCGCCGGCTATCGCTTTGCAGTGCTGGCTGCGCCGGATTTCGCCGCTGCATTGCCGCCGGCCACGCGCACCACGCTGAATAATCTCGATGCGGCTGTCATCGCTGCCGATGGCGAGGCGAGTGCTTATCTCGCGAGCCTCAACACGCGCGCCGTTGTCGTGCGGCCGGACCGTCATATCCTTGGCGTAGCTTCGACTGCCGGCGAACTCGATCTCATTCTGGCGAAAGTACCGCTGCTGGCAACTTCCACCGCAGCGCCACGCCCCGTTGCAAATTTCTAGAAACCAAAGGACATCTCATGGCTTCACGCATACCCGCAAATTCGGTCGATCATGTTGGTAGCCTCAAGCGTCCGCCGGAACTGGTGCAGGCCTGGCGCGACTGGGAAGCCGGCAAGCTGCCGTTCGAGGCGCTACACGAAATTCAGAACAAGATGATTACGCAGGCGGTCGCGCTGCAGGAGCGGCTTGGCCTTCCGATCGTCAGCGATGGCGAATTCCGGCGTGGCGGCTGGTCGCGCGGCTTTCTCAATGCGGTCGATGGCTTCGAATTTCGCGCATCCAAGCTGACGTTCCGCAACGATCAGGGCGTTTCAACGGCATCCCCCGCGCCGGTGGCGTCGGCGAAGATCAAGCGCAAGCATCCCATCGTTACCGGTGATTTCAACTTTCTCAAATCGGTGGCGCATAACCGCGTCAAGGTCACGATGCCAACGCCGTCGCACATGCACTTCGGCCAGTTTAAGGAAGCAATGGATCGCAAGGTCTATCCGAGCGACGACGCTTACTGGGACGATATGGTCGCGGTTTTCCAGCAGGAGATGAAGGAAGTCTATGACGCCGGTTGCCGCTACCTGCAACTCGACGAAGTGCCGCTGGCGCTTCTCTGCGACAAGAACATCCGCGCGCTGGCGACCAGCGAGGGCGATGATCCGGACAGGCTGGTTTACCTCTATATCAACGTTCTCAACCGCGCCATCGCCAATCGCCCGGCGGACCTCACCATCGGCATGCACGTGTGCCGCGGTAACATGGAAGGGCTGTGGATGGGCGACGGCGGCTACGCGCCGATTGCGGACGCCTTGTTCAACCGCAGCGATGTCGATGCGTTCCTGCTCGAATACGATTCGCCGCGCGCGGGCGACTTTGCGCCGCTGAAATATCTTCCCGCCGGCAAGCGCGCCTACCTCGGCATCGTCAGTACCAAAAATCCCGAAATCGAATCCTTGGATGCGTTGATGCGGCGCATCGAGGACGCCCAGAGATACGCGCCGATGGACCGCCTCGGCATCTGCCCGCAGTGCGGCTTCTCCAGCGCCGCGATGTCGAAGTTCGCGATCCTCCCGAGCAAGGTGACAGTCGATATCCAGACGCTCAAGATCGAACGGCTAGTCGAAGCCGGCACCAAGGCATGGGGCAACGCATGAGCGAACCGGCTGTCAGCGACGCGGGTGCAGACAGCTACGGCCTGTTCACCGCGGCTGCGATTCAGGACCCCTATCCTTATTACAAGGAAATGCGCGAGCGCGATCCGGTGCATTGGTCCGAGATTGCCCAAGCCTGGTACTTCACGCGCTACAGCGACGTGTTCGAGTTGCAGGATCGCCCCGACCTCAGCGTGGATCGGATCGAGACGATCTATTCATATCTGCCGAGTGTGAATGCTGGGCGCTTCAGTGACATCGTCGATCACTACAATCGCTGGCTTCTCTACCGCGACGACGCCTATCACGACCGGCTGAAGGCGCTGTTCATCAAGGCGATGACGCCGCGCGCGGTCGAGCGGCTGCGCCCAATGATCCAGCAGCGTGTGGATAGCCTGCTCGACACGCTGGCGCAGCAGCCGGGGTTCGACGCCTATCTGGATTTTGCGGCGCGCATTCCGACTCAGGTGATGCTCGATTTATTGGGCCTGCCGGACAGCGACGAAGTGATGATGCGGCACTGGAGCGACCGTTGCTCCAACTTCCTGTTTCAGCCGTTCGCGCCCGACAAGGAAGCGCTGGCACAGGAACAACGCGACATTCTCGATGCGCAGCAGGAGTATTTCATGCCGATCATCGAGGCGCGGCGGGCAAAGCCTGGTCCCGACATGATCAGCGCCATGGTGCAGGCCGATGCCAGCGGTGACAAGTTGAGCGATCTCGAAATTCTCGCGACCTGCAACATGATGGCGACGGCGGGCGGTGGAACGTCGCGCAGCGCCATTGCCATCACGCTCTGGCGGCTGCACCAGTTCCCGGCGGAGCTTGCAAAGCTGAAAGCAAAGCCTGACCTGATCGACCTCGCGACCGAGGAGTTCCTGCGCTTTGAGGCGCCGACCCAGCGCGGCATCCGCACCGCGCGTGCGGATTTCGAGGTCGACGGTCGCAATATCCGCAAGGGCCAACTGATTCACATCATGATCGGCGCGGCCAATCGCGATCCAGCGCAGTTCGAACGGCCCGACGCCATCGACGTGGCGCGCAATCCGAACCGCCACGTTTCGCTCGGTCATGGTGTCCACTATTGTCTCGGCGCCGCATTGGCCCGGCTAGAATTGCGCGTGGCGGTGAAGGGCTTCCTGGCGCGATTCCCCGACTATCGCCTTGCGTCCGACAAGATTACTTTCATGGACCGTACAGCAAGCCGCCGCCCGACCAGCGTGCCGATTTTTACTTCCTAGGCGTTTCGGAGCACCAACCGGATCGCGTACCCTCAGCTCTCTCTCTTTGACTTGTTCATGCCAACTCGACAGCGTTTCGGAGCTGCGTATCATTTACATCTATATATCTTTGGGTCGTGGATATCGAGGCGTGACCAGCAAGCACCGCCAGGACACGGACAGACACTGATTTGCTAGCCAAGTTCGAGATAAACGTACGTCTGCCGCTATGCGACGATGCGCCCTTGAGGCCGCAATCTTGTAAATGTTCAGGAACAGCTGGCACATTGTGTTCGCGTTGAACGCGCCGTCCTTCTGCGAACGAAACAACGCGTCTGTTGGCTTGCCTGTAGGGCACACCGACTTGATGTAGCTGGCCAACTGTCAATCGGTGCAAAGGTCACCTTGCTGCAGGTATCGTCAGCAACTCTCTGAAAGCAATTAAAAAGAGCTGGTCCAGGTGGGGTCACGATCGGCGCCGATTGCGACCCCACTCCGACGCGGATTCCGTTATTCGCTGCAAGGAATTGCTGGCATTTGTTCAACGGGCCTAATTCGGCGCCGATTTACAGACGATCTTGCCGTCGCGGGCCTTGTCAAGGTGTGCGAAAGCCGCGCGGCGATAGCGGCCGGACACTCGCCGCCGTTACGAGATGTTACCGGCCAGCCGCGCATCCGAACGTCTCCAACGGTTGCGTGCCTAATCGGCGACATTCCGTTTCCGGCTTTTTCCCCGGTTGCCGCGTATTGCGTTTATCCTGAGTGGAGCGCGGCTGTGCTTGTTGTTGAGGTGAACCAGCTTTTCGAGCATCTGAATCAGCGCCTTCCGTTCCTTCGCCGTGAGCGGTTCAAGAATACGCTTCTGCGTGGCCTGAACGGCCGGTTCGATTTCTTCGATCAGCCCGCGTCCCGAATTCGTAATATAGAGGAGCTTCGCACGACGGTCTTTCAGGCCAGGGGTTCGTTTGATCAGTCCCTTCCGCTCTAGTCGGCCGACAACGTCGCCGATTGTGGATTTGTCGAAAGCAATAATGTTGCACAGCGCAGTCTGGTCGATGCCGGAATGGATTTCGATCGCGAGCATCGCTGAATACTGCACGGGTGTTATGTCGAACTCTTTGGTCTCATTCATAAAGAGTGCAAGCGAGATTTGCTGCAGGCGGCGGATCAAGTGGCCGGGCTTCTCATAAATCCGACGGACATCTTTTCGCATTGCAGCAACCTTGCTCCGTTAAGTATCGTTGATTTTAACTCCTAGCATGTTGCGTGCAGCGACCAAAACCCAAGGCAGATCATGGTGTTGATCGAGGCATTGACAGACCCACAACAGGCGTTACCTTATTTGGATACTCCGTACACGTACTAATATCGTCGGCGGAAAACAAATGCGCTGCGGGAGGAAGTCGAATGAAAAGAAGCGAGCAACGGATTCTAACGACCCATGTTGGCAGCTTGCCGCGGCCGGACGATCTCGTGGAGCTTTATAGGAGGGACGCGCCCGAAAGAGAGCTTCTGCCCCGCCTGGAGTCGGCGATCGCAGACGTGGTTAGGAAACAGCGCGGCATCGGCATCGACATCGTGAACGACGGCGAATTCGGCAAGGCGATGCGGAGGTCGATGGATTTCGGAGCTTGGTGGTCCTACGTCTACGACCGGCTGGGCGGATACGAGTTACGCGAAGAGCAGGCCAAGAAGGGCCGCGCCGCGTGGACCCAGGGCAGCAAGGAGCGAAAGGAGTTCGCCGAATTCTACGCCGCCGAAGCCAGTGCGGCGCAAGCGAACAACTCGCAGCAGAGCGGTACGAGCACTGCACAACTCTACGGGCTCATGTGCGCAGGACCCGTGAAATACATCGGGCATGCGGCGATACGGCGCGATGTCCAAAATTTGGCAGTCGCAGCACCGAAGGGCGAAGACGTTTTTATGACGGCCGTATCCCCGGCGACGCTGCAGATACTGCCGAACGAATATTACAAGAGGCCCGAGGACTATACGTGGGCGCTCGCCGAGGCGATCCGCGAGGAATACAAGGCGATCGTGGACGCCGGTTTCATTCTGCAAATCGACGATCCTGCTCTCGTCGATATATACGACTGGTGGTACTCGATGAACGGCGATCTGTCGGGCTACCGAAAGTGGGCCGCATTTCAAGTGGAAGCCGTAAATCATGCGCTAGAGGGGATCCCCGAAGACCGCGTCCGCTTCCATATTTGCTGGGGCAGTTGGCACGGGCCACATCAAGGTGACGTACAGTTGAAGGATGTCATCGACCTACTGCTCAAGGTGAAGGCGCAAGCCTATGTCATCGAGGCGGGTAACGTCCGGCACGAGCACGAATGGAAGGTGTGGAAAGAGACGAAGCTGCCGCATGGAAAGATTCTGATACCGGGCGTTGTCAGCCACGCCACTAACGTCCTCGAACATCCCGAGCTCGTCGCCGATCGCCTTCTTCGCTTTGCGAGTGTCGTCGGCCGCGAGAACGTCATCGGCGGTACTGACTGCGGTCTCGGCGGCCGCGTTCACCCGCAGATCGCCTGGGCGAAACTGGCCGCGCTGGCGGAAGGTGCCCGCCTTGCGAGCAAACAGCTCTGGCCCTGATTGGGGCCAACAAATCGAGTGCACAAAAATATAGGGACAACGCGCAAAAAGGGAGGAAGGCTATGAGTAATTTCATTACGCGACGCGGGTTCAATGCGGGCATTGGCACTACGCTCATCTCGCCCGTTTTGGGTACAACGCTAGCCAATGCGCAGAGCAATGCGCCGGTTAAGATCGGTCTGATCTTGGAATATTCCGGTCAGTTCGCCGACACAGCGGCCCAGATGGACAACGGTATCAAGCTTTATATTAAACAGCACGGCGACACTTCCGGGGGTCGCAAGATCGAAATCATCCGCAAGGATGTCGGCGGCCCCGCTCCCGACGTCGCTAGGCGTCTCGCACAGGAGCTCATCGTCCGTGACGGTGCCGATATTATTGCCGGATTCTCGCTGACTCCGAATGCGCTCGGGGCGGCCGAAATCTCGGCCCAGGCCCAGAAGTTCATGGTCGTGATGAACGCTGCAACTTCGATCATCACTACTAAGTCGCCCTACATGGTCCGGGTGTCGTTGACCTTGCCGCAGAACTGCGAGCCGCTCGGTGCTTGGGCCTTCAAGAGCGGCGTGCGCAAAGTGTATACTATGGTCTCAGACTACGGGCCCGGACTCGATGCCGAAGCCGCTTTTCAGCGGGGCTTCAAAGATGCGGGCGGCGAGATCATTGGGGGCGTGCGCATGCCGGTCGCCAATCCGGACTTCTCGGCGTTCGTGCAACGTGCCAAGGATTTAAACCCAGAAGGCCTGTTCATCTTCGTTCCGGGTGGCGCACAGCCAGTGGCGCTGGCCAAGGCTCTCGCCGAACGTGGTCTCGATCCCAACAAAATCAAGATCATGGGGCAGGGCGAAATCGCGGACGAAAGTGCGCTGAAGGCGCTCGGTGACGCCGCAATCGGCATCGTCACCGCATTCCATTACGACCACGCCCACGATTCGTCGACGAACAAGCAGTTCGTGGCCGCCTACAATGCCGAGTTCAAACGCAATCCCGACTTCTTCTCGGTGGGGGGCTATGACGGCATGCACCTAGTCTACGAGGCGCTGAAAAAAGCCGGCGGCAAGGCCGATGGCGAAAGCCTCGTGAACGCGGCGAAGGGAATGAAATGGGAAAGTCCGAGGGGGCCGATCTCGATCGATCCGGAAACGAGAGATGTTATCAATACCGTCTATATCCGTCGGGTTGAAAAGGTCAGCGGGCAATTGCGCAATGTTGAGATCGCCAGAATTGAGAACGTGAAAGATCCTGTGAAAGTACGGATGAAGCAATAGGTCGCGTCAGGGCCTCGTGTCCGCTCGGGCTGCACGTAGCCGCGGCCCGGCGGACCCGATCTGACACGGCTTTCGAGCGGGACGGACTACCTCGACCTCGTGCGAGATGCTGCGGAGAAAACTACTATGCAATTCCATCTCAACGGCTTCAGACCTGGCGATCCGGACATCTCCGAACCCGCCGCCGACGCGGTCGTGCGGACGGGACGCGACGCCCTCCCGGACGTGCTCGACGTGCTCATCGTCGGTTGCGGCCCCGCGGGCCTGACCCTCGCAGCGCAACTCGCGGCATTTCCCGACATCAAGTTTGCGATTGTGGAGCAGAAGCCCGGTCCGCTTCAGCTTGGGCAGGCCGACGGCATCGCCTGCCGCACCATGGAAATGTTCGAGGCTTTCGGCTTTGCTGAGCGCATCCTGAAGGAAGCACATTGGGTCAACGAGACGACGTTTTGGAAACCGGACGACGCTCGGAAGAATCGGATCGTGCGTCACGGCTGGATCCAGGACGTCGAGGATGGGCTCTCGGAATTCCCACACGTTATCCTGAACCAGGCACGGGTGCACGATGCCTATCTGACCGTGCTGCGCAATTCGACGCACCGGCTTGAGCCGTTCTACTCCCGCCGCCTCGTCGATCTTCATATAGATACATCGGCACCGGTAGCTGGCGACGGTCACCCGGCTACCGTGACCCTTGAAAGTGTCGGTCCTCGCAATGAAGGACGGAAGCAGACGTTGAAGGCGCGCTACGTTGTCGGCTGCGATGGTGCGCGCAGCGATGTGCGCCGCTTGCTCGGGCGCGCGTTGCACGGCGACTCGGCTAATCACGCTTGGGGCGTCATGGATGTCCTGGCGGTGACCGATTTCCCCGATATCCGGATGAAGTCGCTGATCCAGTCCGACAAACATGGCAATATCGTCATCATCCCGCGCGAAGGCGGCTATCTGGTCCGCATCTATGTCGAACTCGACGAACTCAACGAGAACGAGCGCGTCGCGGGACGCAACATTACCCTCGACCAGCTAATCGCTGCGACGCAGCGCATCTTGCATCCCTACTCTTTCGAGGCGAAGGAAACGGTATGGTGGTCGGTCTACGAGATCGGCCAGCGCCTATGCGATAAATTCGACGACGTCCCCGAAGCGGAGGCCGCGCGCCGCCTGCCGCACGTGTTCATTGCAGGCGATGCCTGCCACACCCACAGCCCGAAGGCCGGACAGGGG
>JAQSCR010000412.1 GCA_029945495.1 Pseudolabrys sp.
GCGCACCAAGGTCGGACTCTTCGCCTCACGGATCATCAGGATACCGTCGATGATGAGCGAACGATTGATTTCCTCGTCTACCAGCTTGAGATGCAATTTATCGGCGATCGGCAGGCAGAACATGTTGGCGATCGTCGCGCCGTAGAATGTTGCCAGCAACGCGCCGGCCATGAACGGGCCAAGTTTGGACGGGTCCGACATATTGGAGAACATCTGCACCATGCCGATCAGCGTACCGATCATGCCGAAGGCCGGCGCGCAGTCGCCGATGGCGCGGTAGATTTTCTGGCCCTCGTCGAGATGGGTCAAAAAGTTGTCGCGGTCGCGCTCGAGATTGTCGCGAATAAAATTGGTGTCGTAGCCGTCGGCGACGAAGCGGATGCCCTTGGCCAGGAATGGGTCGTCAATCTCGACCTTTTCCAGGCCGACCGGACCCGACTTGCGCGCGACTTCGGCGATCCCGGCGATTTCGTCGACTAGCTCGCGCAGGGTCAGGCGGCGCATTGAAAAGGCGAATTTGGCGCCGAGCGGCACGCCGTGCATGATCGAGGACAACGGAAACCGGATGAGCGTCGCGGCGGTGCAGCCGCCGAAGATTAGGATCGCCGCATGTTCGCTGACGAACATGTGCAGATCGCCGCCCATCAGAATGACGAGACTGATAACGCCGACGCCGGCCGCCAAGCCAAGACTGGTCGCAATGTCCATTACTCTACCCCACCGACGCCTACGCACTCCGGAGCCGTCAAACCGACCCCGCTATGAAACCCTAGACTGACGCTGTTAAGACGCCGTAAAGGCTACCCGTTCGTGAAAGGAATTCGCCGGCCCAAGACCGACATACCTGTGATACGGCCGCGAGATGCTGTAAAACCGCGTCCGAAAGGGTATCCATGCTGCCGACGGCGCCGGGTGCCTTAAAAAAGCGTTAACTGGAAGGGAGCAAGCCATGCGTGATATCGGCCATTTCATCGGCGGCAAGACCGTCAAGGGAGCCTCCGGGCGAACCGGCGACGTCTTCGACCCCAATACCGGTGAAGTGCAGGCCAAGGTTGCGCTCGCGAGCAAGAGCGAGGTCGAGGCGGCCATCGCCAACGCCGAAGCCGCCCAGCCGGCCTGGGCCGCGACCAACCCGCAGCGCCGCGCCCGCGTCATGTTCAAGTTCCTCGAGCTGGTGAACAAGGAATACGACGCCCTCGCCAAGCTGCTGTCCTCCGAACACGGCAAGACCGTGCCCGACGCGCGCGGCGACATTCAGCGCGGCCTCGAAGTCGTCGAATTCGCCTGCGGCATTCCACATCTTCTGAAAGGTGAATACACCGAAGGCGCCGGCCCCGGCATCGATCTCTATTCGGTGCGTCAGGCGCTCGGCGTGGTCGCCGGCATCACGCCGTTCAACTTCCCGGCGATGATCCCGTTGTGGAAGTGCGCGCCGGCGATCGCCTGCGGCAACGCCTTCATTCTCAAGCCGTCCGAGCGCGACCCGTCGGTGCCAATGCGGATCGCCGAACTGTTTCTCGAAGCCGGCCTGCCGCCGGGCATTCTCAACGTCGTCAACGGCGACAAGGAGTCGGTCGACACGCTGCTTACCGACGCCCGCGTCAAGGCGATCGGTTTCGTCGGCTCGTCCGACATCGCACAATACATTTATTCGACCGGAGCCGCGCACGGCAAACGCGTGCAATGTTTCGGCGGCGCCAAGAACCACATGATCGTGATGCCGGATGCCGATATCGACCAGGCGGTCGACGCCTTGATCGGCGCCGGCTACGGCTCGGCCGGCGAACGCTGCATGGCGATCTCGGTCGTCGTGCCGGTCGGCAAGAAGACCGCCGACATCCTGATGGAAAAGCTGATCCCGCGCGTCGAGGCTCTGAAGATCGGTCTGTCGAACGACGCGCAGGCCGACTACGGCCCGCTGGTCACCAAGGCGGCGCTCAACCGCGTCAGGGATTATGTCGACACCGGCGTCAAGGAAGGCGCGACTTTGGCCGTCGATGGCCGCGGCTTCAAGATGCAGGGTTACGAGAGCGGCTACTTCATGGGCGGCTGCCTGTTCGACAACGTCACGCCCGACATGAAAATCTATAAGGAAGAAATCTTCGGGCCGGTGCTGTCGGTGGTTCGTGCCAAGGATTACGAGGACGCCCTGCGCCTGCCCTCCGATCATGAATACGGCAACGGCGTCGCCATCTACACCCGCGACGGCGACACCGCGCGCGACTTCGTCAACCGTGTGCAAGTCGGCATGGTCGGCGTCAATTTCCCGATTCCGGTGCCGCTCGCTTATCACACCTTCGGCGGCTGGAAACGCTCCGGTTTCGGCGACCTCAACCAGCATGGCCCGGACTCGGTGCGCTTCTACACCAAGACCAAGACCATCACCCAACGCTGGCCGAGCGGCACCAAGGAAGGCGCCGAGTTCAGCATTCCGACGATGAAGTGAGGACGTGGCCGCGATGATCCGCTGGCGGGTAGCGGTAGCAGCCATGATCGCATGCACGCTCGCCGGCTGCGCCGGCGGGCCGTCGCTTTCATCGGACAACGCCGCGCCGGAGCTTGAGCTCGCCATGCCCGGCCGCTGGATGCTGTCGGCGCCGAACGCGCCGGCCTGCGGCATGAACTTCTCCGGCAAGCCCGGCGCCAACGAAGGCATCGTCTCGCCGGAAGGCGGCTGTCCCGAACGCTTCTTCACCAGCCGCCGTTGGACACTGCAACGAAGCGCACTCACCATCAGCGACGACGACAACAACCAACTCGCTTTGCTCAACTACGCGGGCGGGCGCTTTGAAGGAAAATCCAACACCGACACGCCGGTGACGCTCGACCGCTAACCACCGCTTGCCCCTCACCGGCACAAATCGCAAAGGCCGCACCCGATGTCCGACTATCAGCTGTATTGCTTCGCCCAGTCCGGCAACGCCTATCGCGCCGCGCTGATGCTCAATCTGATCGGCGCCGACTGGGAGCCGAAGTGGATCGACTTTTTCGGCGCCGGCGTGCAGCGCGGGCCGGAGTATCGCGAAGGCATCAACGAAATGGGCGAAGTGCCGGTGCTGGTCGATGGCAAGAAGAAGCTGACCCAATCGGGCGTGATCCTCACCTATCTGGCGCGCAAGTCCGGCAAGTTCCTGCCGCAGGGCGAGGACGAGGAACTCGAGTCGCTGCGCTGGATCATTTTCGACAACCAGAAGGTCAACGGCTTTCTCGGGCCGATGCGCTTCCTGATGAATTTCGTCAAGCCCGCCGGCGATCCGGCGGTGATCGCGTTTCTCAAAGCCCGCGCACAAGGCAATCTCGGCATCGTCAACAAGCGGCTGGAAAAATCGCCGTTTCTCGTCGCCGACAAACCGACCATCGCCGACATTTCAATGACGGGTTATCTGTACTATCCGGCCGAGGAATTCGGCTTCGACATCGCCAAGGATTTTCCGGCGATCGGCGCCTGGCTCGGCCGCATGCAGGCGCTGCCCGGCTGGGGCCATCCATACGATCTGATGCCGGGCTATCCGTTCGGCACGCAAGGGTTTCGCAACCGGGCCTAACGCTCAGTCGTGCTTGTGGCCGTGATGTGAATGTGCATGACCGTGGTCGTGCGCATGGTCATGATCATGCGCGTGATCGTGCCCGCAATGCGCATGATCATGGTCAGGCCCGTGATGGCGATCGTGATGCGCGGGCGCCTGCACCGGCGCATAGGCGCCGCCTTCCGGTTCGAACGGCGCTTCGATCAGCGCCGTTTTTGCGCCCAGCGCAGCGAGCAAGGCTTCGACCGCGTCATCGCGCCGCGCGCGGATGCGGTTGGGTAGCAGCTCCACCGGCACATGGCGGTCGCCAAGATGCCAGGCCAGCCGCGCCAGCGCGGCGACATCGGCGGCGCGCGCCTCGATCAACGGCTCAGCCGCCGCCACGACTTCGACCAGTGTACCATCCTCGAGCACCAGGAGGTCGTCGGTGCGCAGCCGCACGGCGCCATGCAGATCGATCTCCACCGGGCTGCCTTTGACGCTCGCAACGGTCACGTGACCGGTGCTGCGCTGGGCATAATCGAGGATCACGGTGTCCGTCACCGGCCGGTCGTGGCGATGCTGGGCGGCAATGACGCTGGTGGCGCGCGGCATGATCAGGATGACTTCCGGTGGGATGCGCGATCAGTTCAGGCGCGGCGGACGATCGCGTTCCGCGCCGGGCTCAATGCCGGCATCGGGACTAGCCGCATCGGACGACAGCGGTGCATCGCCGACCGGCGCCGAGGCTGTTGATGTCGCCCCGGCAGCCAGCGCGTCCTTGCGGACAAGATCGCGGAATGACAGCCAGCCGAACGGCAGACTGGCGAGATAAACAATCGCGCTCACCGACAGCACTTCCCACGGATAGCTGATCAGCAGCGCGAAAGCCAAGACAACAACCACGAATACTGGCAGCACCATTTCCGGCGGCACACGCTTGCCAACCCGCTTGCCGGAGAACACCGGCAGCCGCGAGACCATCAGCAAGCCGATGCCCAAGGTGTAGAACAGCGTCACCCACACCGTCACCAGGCCGTTGGAAACGCCGAGGAAGTAGAGATAGATCGGCAGCAGCACGGTCAACGCGCCGGCCGGGGCCGGAATGCCGGTGAAAAAGTTGCCCGCCCAGGCCGGCTTGTCGGGATCGTCGATCATCACGTTAAAGCGCGCCAGCCGCAGCGCCGCGCAGATCGCAAACACCAGCGCCGCGATCCAGCCCGCCGATTTCAACTCGTGCAGGCCCCAGAAATACAGGATCAGCGCCGGCGCCACGCCGAAATTGACAAAGTCGGCGAGGCTGTCGAGTTCGGCGCCGAAGCGCGACGTGCCCTTGAGCATGCGCGCGACGCGGCCGTCAATGCCGTCGAGCACGGCGGCGAACACGATGGCGGCCAGCGCCAGTTCGAGCTTGCTCTCGATGGCCAGCCGGATCGCGGTCAGGCCGGCGCACAGCGCCAGCAAGGTGATCAGATTGGGCAGCAGGACGCGCACCGGGATCGCCTTGAAACGGCGGCGGCGGGGCGACTGTGTCGGATCGATGGGTTGAAAGACCATAAGATCAATATAGCCTTTTGCCGGCCTCAGCGCCACGCCGGCGGCGCAAAGTTCCGGGATGCTGTTAACGCCTTTTAGCGCCACAAATCAGCCTGCCCGGAAGGCACGCCCCTCGTCGTGGGAGCGCAGATCGGCAAGGACCGTCTCGCCCGACAGCGCAGTCTGGCCGACAGCCACCAGCGGCGCCGTGCCTTCCGGCAGATAGACGTCGAGCCGCGAGCCGAAGCGGATCATGCCAAAGCGCTCCCCGGCGCCGACCGGCTGGGTCTCGCGCACGTAGCAGACGATGCGGCGCGCGATCAGGCCGGCGATCTGCACCACGGCGATGCGGGTGCCGGCCGCCGAAATCACCAGCGAATTGCGCTCGTTGTCGACCGAGGCCTTGTCGAGATCGGCATTGAGGAACTTGCCGGGCTGGTAGAGGATTTTCTCGATGCGGCCGTTCACCGGTGAGCGGTTCACATGACAATCGAACACGCTCATGAAAACGGAAATGCGCAGCATCGGCGCAGGCCCAAGGCCGAGTTCGTGCGGCGGCGGCGCGGTCGTGATCATGCTCACCCGGCCGTCGGCGGGCGACACCACCAGCCCCTCGCGCACCGGCGTCACCCGCGGCGGATCGCGGAAGAAATAGATGCACCACACCGTTAGTACCGTGCCGATCCAGCCGAGCGGCGTCCAAATCCAGAACAGGATGAGACTGGCAAAGGCGAAGGCGCCGATGAACGGATAGCCCTCCGGCGTGATCGGCACCATTTGCTTGCGGATCGAGTCATAGATCGACATTTTTTAATCCCTATTCCGCCGCGTCAGCCGGCGCGGTGATAGCCGAAGGATCGGCCTGGGCAATGATATCCGCGACCGGCGGCGGATTGCGATTGGGGGCGGCGGCGTCTTCGGTGACGCGCGCGAGTTTCTCGCGCGCCTCTTCGGCTTCGCGCTGCCTGTTCCACATGCTGGCATAAAGCCCGTTATTAGCGAGCAGCACGGCGTGCCTGCCACGTTCAACGATTTCGCCCTGGTCGAGCACAATGATCTCGTCGGCGCCGACAATGGTCGAGAGCCGGTGCGCGATCACCAAGGTGGTGCGGCCCTTCGATACGCGCTCGAGCGCGTCCTGGATTTCCCGCTCGGTATGACTGTCGAGCGCGGACGTCGCCTCGTCCAGCACCAGGATCGGCGGCGCCTTCAAAATGGTCCGCGCAATGGCGACGCGCTGCTTCTCGCCGCCCGACAGTTTCAATCCGCGCTCGCCGACTTCGGCTTCGTAGCCCTTCGGCGCCAGCTTGATGAAGCCGTCGATCTGCGCCAGCCTTGCGGCCTCTTCCACCTCAGTATCGCTCGCTTCCCAGCGGCCGTAACGGATGTTGTAGCGAATGGTGTCGTTGAACAGCACGGTATCCTGCGGCACCATGCCGATCACCTGGCGCAGCGATTTCTGCGTCACCTTGGCGATGTCCTGGCCGTCTATGGTGATGCGGCCGCCGAACAGATCGTAGAACCGGAACAACAGCCGCGAGATCGTCGACTTGCCGGCGCCGGACGGACCGACCACCGCCACCGTCTTGCCGGCCGGCACCTCGAAGCTGATGCCCTTGAGAATGCGGCGCGCCGGCTCATAGGCGAACTGCACGTTCTCGAAGCGGATCACGCCGCCGGCGACCTTGAGCGGGGCTGCGTTCGGTTCGTCCTTGATTTCCGGATCGCGGTTCAAAATCGAGAACATCAATTCGATGTCGATGACCGCCTGCTTGATCTCGCGATAGACCATGCCCATGAAATTGAGCGGCTGGTAGAGCTGGATCATCATGGCGTTGATCAGCACGAAATCGCCGACCGTCTTGGTGCCGCCGCGGATTTCGATCGCGCACAGCACCATCGCCATCGCCAGACCGCAGGTAAAGATGGTCGCCTGCCCGGCATTGAGCACCGCGAGCGAAGTATAGGCGCTGGTCGAGGCCTTCTCGTAGCGCGCCATGGCGCGGTCGTAGCGTTCGGCCTCGCGCTCTTCGGCGCTGAAATATTTCACCGTCTCGTAGTTAAGCAGCGAGTCGATCGCCTTGATGTTGGCGTCGGTGTCGCTGTCGTTCATCTTGCGGCGGATGCCGATGCGCCACTCGGTCGCGTAATAAGTATAGACGAGATAGAGTGCGACCGTGACCAGGATGACCGCGACATAGCGCCAGTCGAATTGCCACATCAGGACGACGACGATCATCGACAGTTCGATGATGGTCGGCGCCAGTTGCAGGATCACCATGCGCACGATCGTCTCGATCGCGTTGCGGCCGCGTTCCAGCACGCGCGTCAGGCCGCCGGTCTTGCGCTCGAGGTGGTAACGCAGCGACAGCTCGTGCATGTGCACGAAGGTGCGGAACGCCAGCCGCCGCACTGCATGCATCGCCACCTTGGCGAAGAGGCCGTCGCGCAGTTGCGTCAGCACCGCCATCAGGATGCGCGTGCCGCCATAGGCGACCGTCAAGGCGATCGGCGCCGACAGCACCCAGAGCCACCAGTCCGCTTCCGAGACACTCCCGGCGGCGGCCAGCGCGTCTGTCGCCCACTTGAAGGTGAACGGCACAACCATGGTGGCGAGCTTGGCGATCAGCAGCAGCACCATGGCGCCGACGATCCGCGCCTTCAGATCGGCCCGCTCGGTCGGCCAGATATAGGGCCACAGATGGATCACCGTGCGCAGCAGCGAGCCGCCCTCGGCGGAAACGGCCGGTTTAGGGTCGGCGGGGCTATCGGCGTGGTGGTGGCTGGTCATTCAGATCCCGGGAGCGGCAAGGCCCCTCATATAGGAGGATTCTTGCGGGTATTCATCCTTTCGAAGGCGGTTCTTCCAGGAAAAGCGGTAGTTTAGGCCGCCATCTTGACGATGACGCGGACCCATTGCACATGCAGGGCATGAATACCGCCAAAATAAACTCGAAAATCGCGAAAATCTGCGTCTATTGCGGCTCCGGCGCCGGCACCGACCCGGCCTTCGTGGAAGCCGCCACCGCCTTCGGCACGGCCATGGCCAAAGCCGGTATCGGCCTGGTCTACGGCGGCGGCGACATGGGCATGATGGGCGCCGTGGCGGACGCGGTCCGGCGCAACGGCGGATCGGTCACCGGCATTATCCCGCAGTTCCTGCTGAACAAGGAACGCGCCGGCTTCAACGGCGATGGCCTCATCGTCACCGCCGACATGCACGAGCGCAAGCGCAAGATGTTCGACATGGCGGACGCCTTCGTCGCCATGCCGGGCGGCGTCGGTACGCTCGAAGAGCTGGTCGAGCAGCTCACCTGGGCGCAGCTCGGCCGCCACAAGAAGCCGATTCTGATCGCCGACATCAAAGGGTTCTGGCAGCCGCTCTGCGCCCTGCTCGATCACATGAAGGCGCTCGAATTCATCCGCCCCGGCCTCGACTTCGAACTTCTGGTCGCCGACCGGGTCGAAGACATCCTGCCGAAACTGCAAAAGGCGGTCGAAACCGTTCCAGACGCCGTCAAGGACATGCCGCGGGCGGTCGCCGACCGGCTCTAGTACATACGCATGATCTTATCCGAAAACCGGTTCCCACTTTTCGGGATCATGCGTTACTTGGTGCCGACGAACGTCACCGCTTCGATGCGGTTGCCGTCCAAGTCGCGAATGAACGCGGCGTAGTAGCCATCACCATGTTGCGGCCTCAAGCCAGGTGCGCCATCGCTTACGCCGCCGGCTTGCAGGGCGGCGGCATGAAAAGCATCGATCAATTCAGTGGTGCGGGCGCGAAAGCAGACATGCGCGCCGCTTGCCGGTGCGACCACCGCCATGTCGGCGCGCAGATTGATCCAGAACTCCGGGTAGGTCTTGCCGAAGCCGACGGTCGCCGGGCGACTTTCCAGTTTCGTCAGGCCGAGCGCGCCCAACACGGCTTCATAAAACCGCGTCGCCGCCGCCAGATCGCGCACCGCTACCGAGACGTGGTCGATCATGGCTTGCTACCTCACGCCGGTGCGCCCGATTTGATCAGCTTGTAGATGATCGAATCCATCAAGGCCTGGAACGACGCGTCGATGATATTGGCCGACACGCCGATCGTGGTCCAGTGATCGCCGTGTTCGTCTTCGCTCTCGATCAGCACGCGCGTCACCGCTTCGGTGCCGCCATTGAGGATACGCACGCGATAGTCGATCAGCGACAGGCCCTCGATATATTTCTGGTACTTGCCGAGATCCTTTCGCAGCGCCAGATCGAGCGCGTTGACCGGGCCGTTGCCTTCCGCCGCCGAGATCATCTGGTCGTCGCCGACCTTGACCTTAACCACGGCCATGGTGACGGTGACGCGCTCACCCATAGCATTGTTGCGCTGCTCGACATTGACGTCGAACTGGGTGACGTCGAAATAGTCCGGCACGGTGCCGAGCGTGCGCCGGGCCAGCAGGTCGAACGAGGCGTCGGCGGCCTCATAGGCATAGCCGATCGCTTCGCGCTCCTTGACGATCTCCAGAAGCCGGCCGATACGCGGATCATCCTTGTCGGCCTTGATGCCGATGCGCTCCAGTTCGGCCAGTACGTTCGATTTGCCGGCCTGCTCCGACACCAGAACCTTGCGCTTGTTGCCGACGGTTTCCGGCGCCGTGTGCTCGTAGGTTGCCGGGTCCTTGGCGATGGCCGAGGCATGGATGCCGGCCTTGGTGGCGAAGGCGCTTTCGCCGACATAGGGCGCATGCCGGTCGGAACCGCGGTTGAGCCGCTCGTCGAGCGCGCGCGAGACCTGCGACAGCTTCCTGAGCTGCGCATCGCTGACGCCGATCTCGAAGGCGGCGGCATATTCCGGCTTGAGCTTGAGCGTCGGAATAATCGACACGAGGTTGGCATTGCCGCAGCGCTCGCCTAAGCCATTCAGCGTGCCCTGGATCTGGCGGGCGCCGGCGCGCACGGCGGCGAATGAAACGGCCACGGCCTGCTCGGTATCGTTATGGGCGTGAATGCCGACGTGATCGCCGGGAATGACCTTGACCACCTCGCCGACGATTTTTTCCACTTCATGCGGCAGCGTGCCGCCATTGGTGTCGCACAGCACCACCCAGCGCGCGCCCTCGTCATAGGCGGCCTTGGCGCAAGCTAACGCGAAAGTGGGATTGGCCTTGTAGCCGTCGAAGAAATGCTCGCAGTCGAGCAGCACTTCCCTGCCTTTTTGTTTGGCGGCGCGCACGCTGTCGCGGATCGAGGCGATGTTTTCATCGTCGGTCGTCTCCAGCGCGACGCGCACATGATAGTCCCAGCTCTTGGCGACAAAGCAGATCGCGTCGGCCTTGGCGTCGAGCAACGACGCCAGCCCCGGATCGTTCGAGGCGGAACGGCCGGGTCGCCGCGTCATGCCGAAAGCGGTGAACTTTGCCTTGAGGCCATGATCGGCGGAGAAGAACTCGGTGTCGGTGGGATTGGCGCCGGGATAACCGCCTTCGACATAATCGATGCCGAGATCGTCGAGCATGCCGGCAATCGCCAGCTTGTCGGCGAGCGTGAAGTCGACGCCATTGGTCTGCGCACCGTCGCGCAAAGTGGTGTCGAACAAATACAGGCGTTCGCGGGACATTTTCTAACCCTTAAGCCAAACTCATTAATACGTAGAGGGCCAGCAGCGCCGCGGCGGCCATGACCGCATATTTCAGAACGATGTAATATTTCCAGTGACGCGGAAACGGTGTTTCTGGTGGTCTTGTCATGACGCCTCCGGTTTGGCCGCGAGTGGCAAATCACTGAGCATTTTGTGCATCGTTGTGTTGGCGAGCCATTCGTCGCCGAGCGAAATCGAATTGCGCTGTTGCGCGACATAGCCGCGCTTCTCGAAGAAACCGCGGGCGGTGTCGCTGGCATCGACGATCAGCTTGGCCACGCCGCGGCTGCCTGCCAGTTTCTCCAGCGCGTCGGTCAACATATTGCCGACGCCCTGCCCGGCCGCGACCGGATGGACATAGAGCATATCGATCTTGCCGCCGCCGGCGAGCGAGGCAAAGCCGACGGGCGAGCCCTGCAAAGTGGCGATCAGGGTCAATTGGCCGCCGAGCCGCTTGGCGAAGGCTTCCAGATCGTCGACCGCCGACATCCAAGCCTGCTGCTGCGCCTCGCTGTAATCGTCGGCGGTCAAATCAACGACGCTCTCGCGGAGGATCTCCGCCAAAATCGGCGTATCCGCCGCGAGGTACGGCCGCAGCGCCAATTTGGGATGCGCGGTTGCCATTAGCGCGCGATCTCCCAGGTGGTGCCGTCCTTGGAATCCTTCAAGACCACGCCCATGGCGGCAAGCTCGTCACGGATGCGGTCGGATTCCTTGAAGTCCCTGGCCGCGCGGGCGGCGGTGCGCGCGTCGATCAGCGACTGCACTTTGGCAGCGTCGACATCGGCATTCGTTTGGCGGCGCGCCGCCCAGCTCGTGGCGCTCTCGCGCAGGAAGCCGAGCATGCGCAAAGACCAGGCGAGTTCATTGCGCGCGGTTTCATCGCCGCTCTGCGCTTTGTTGCGCAAACCATGTAGCACAGTGATGACCTGATGCGTGTTGAGATCGTCACTGAGCGCCGCCAACACCGCGTTCGAAATTCTGTCGCCGATCGAGTCACCCACGACCCAGTACCAGTCGTCGAGCGTCTTCCAGCTTTCTTCCAGGCCTTTCACCGTCCAGTCGATCGGCTGGCGGTAATGGGTACGCAACATGTTGAAGCGGAGCACCTCGCCCGGCCAGTCCGCCAGCAATTCGTGGATAGTGAAGAAGTTGCCGAGACTCTTCGACATCTTCTCGCCTTCGACCTGCAGGAAGCCGTTATGCATCCAGTAATTCGCCATCACCGGCGTGCCGTGCGCGCAACGCGACTGGGCGATTTCGTTTTCGTGGTGCGGGAAGATCAGGTCGAGGCCGCCGCCATGGATGTCGAAAACGTCTCCAAGATAGGCCGCGCTCATCGCCGAGCATTCGATATGCCAGCCGGGGCGGCCCCTGCCCCACGGACTGTCCCAACCTGGTTCGTCGGCAGAGGACTGCTTCCACAGCACGAAATCGTTCGGATGCTTCTTGTGTGCGTCGACCGCGACGCGGGCGCCAGCCTGTTGCTCCTCGAGGTTGCGGCCGGACAGCGCGCCGTAATCCGGCATCGAGGTGGTGTCGAACAGCACTTCGCCGCCAGCTTCATAAGCATGGCCACGCGCGATCAACTGCTTGATCAGCGTTACCATGTCGGCCTTGCCGTCTGCGCGCGGCAGGACGAAATCGGTGGCGCGCGGTTCGACGGTCGGGCGAAGGCAGGCGAGCGCGTCGACGTCGGCGTGGAACTGCGCTTCGGTCTTTTCGGTGACCTTGCGGATCGCCTCGTTCAGCGGCATGCCGGGAAAGTCGCGCGCCGCGCGCGCGTTGATCTTGTCGTCGACGTCGGTGATGTTGCGGACGTAGGTGACGTGGCTATCGCCGTACATGTGGCGCAGCAGCCGGTACAGAACGTCGAATACGATCACCGGCCGCGCATTGCCGATATGGGCGAAATCGTAGACCGTCGGGCCGCAGACGTACATGCGCACCCGCGCAGGATCGATCGGGACGAAGTCCCGCTTGTCGCGCGTCAGCGTATCGTAGAGCCGCAATTGCAGGGACGGATTCATTTAGGGTCACCAATGCCGGCGATTGCGCCGGCCGGGCGTCCCTTTGTATCTCGATTCGAGAAAAGACGGCCTCAGCCAGCGTTGGGCGCTAGCTAATAATCTCGCGGCAAATGCCGCAGATGGGGTTCAGGCCAGTCATGATGAACACAATGATGAGTTGAGCCGGAACCGTCAAGTCCCCGGCAAAACGGCGCAAAACCCCCGCAAAAATTAACCATTTCGCGCCGGCGCATCCGCTCCGCCGCACCAGTTAAGCGGGCCTTAACGATTTTGCTCGCATTGTCTCTTCCGGTGCCGGAACGGCGCCTCCAACAAATCGGGCGATATCCATGCGGACAATCCTGGTCAGTCTCAGCGCCGTCCTTTGCCTTTGTCTCGCCAACACGGCGCAAGCCGAACGGCGCGTGTTCATCATTACCAACGACGCCGACAGCTATGGCATCGACCGCTGCCTGGCCTCGGGCGCCAAATGCGGCGCCGCGGCAGCCAACGCCTATTGCAAGACGCGCGAATTCGCCCAAGCCGCTTCCTACAGCAAGGTCGACCGCGACGATGTTACCGGCGCCATCCCGACCGGCAGCGCCGGCGCCTGCAACGGCGCGAAATGCGACGACAATCTCGTCGCCATCGTCTGCTCGCGCTGATCGAAAACTGCGACGCCGGTCAGGCCGATGCCGGCGCGTGACAGACGGCACAAATCTTGTTGCCGTCGAGATCGCGGACATAAGCGCCATAATAATTCGGATGATAATGCAGCCGAAGGCCCGGCGCGCCCTCGTCCGAGCCGCCGGCCGCCAGCGCTGCCGCATGGAACGCATCGACCGCCGCGCGCGACGGCGCATCGAACGCCACCGTCACACCGTTTCCAGGGCGGGCCACATTCTTGTCGAGCGGCCGCAGCAGCCAGAATGGCTCGTTGACGCCGGCAAAACCATCCGGCGCATAACAGACCGCGATCTTGAGGGTCTTGCGACGCGTCAACCCGAGCGGCTTGAGCACAGGGTCGTAGAAACGCGCAGCGCGCGGAATGTTGGAGGTGCCGAGCGTGACGTGGCTGTACATCGCGGCCTCCCTCGGTCAGGACTCTTTCGCCAACGCAATGGCTTCCTTCAGGACGTCGATATCGCCGATATGATTGGCGAGAATGAGCGCCAGTCTGGTGTCGAGCGCCGCCGCCGCCGGTTCGTCCAGGCCACGGCGCGCTTCCACTAACGCCACATAGGCGGCGTCCGGGTTGGCGAATTGCGACGCGGTGACGAGTTTCGGCATCACTATCTTCCTAAAGCACGATCGCGCGCGGCCGCGATCTTGCCGCGGTCGAGGCTGCGCCAGCGCGCGCACAGATGCTGATCGGGACGCAGCAGATAGGCAGCGCCGGGCGTGGCATCGAACCGCTGATTCAGGACGCCATCCGGATCGGTGAGGTCCGCGCCAATCGAGACATGGCTGACTCCTTCCGGCACGACTTGCGTCTCGACCGACGACGACGCGCCGTTCTTGAACGTCAGCAGGATGAAACCGTCGCCCAGATTTTCCAGCAGATATCCGGAGCTGCCGTCCAGGTTCCGGACCGGGCAATCCGGCAACGGCGCCCCGAGCTGCGCGCTGCCGGCGAACGCACTCTCGTCCGGTGTCGACAGAACCGTGTCATAGACCGTCGCCACCGAGAGCCGGCCGGAATTGATCATGCGGCGGGCGAACTCGGCTTTTGGCGCCAGCGCCAGAACCGCATTGCGCAGCGCCCGTTCGGCGGCCGAATGCGGCGCGATGAAATCGGTCGAGCGGGTCGAATGCGCGATGTTCTCGTCCGCCGCCTGAATGCGCTCGGCCTCGTAAGTGGCGAGCAGCGAGGGGCCGGCCTCGCCTTTGATGACGGCCGCGAGCTTCCAGGCCAAATTCTCGGCATCCTGAATGCCGGAATTGGCGCCGCGCGCGCCGAACGGCGACACCTGATGCGCGGCATCGCCGACAAAGACGACGCGGCCATGCATGAAACGATCGAGCCTGCGGCAATTGAAACGGTAGATCGAAATCCATTCCAGCTCGAAAGGCCGGTGGCCGAGCATGCGCTTCAGCCGTGCTGTGACCCGCTCCGGCTTCTGCTCTTCGGTTATATCGGCATCCGGTCCGAGTTGCAGGTCGATGCGCCAGATATTGTCGGGCTGGCGATGCATCAGCGCCGATTGGCCGGCATGGAACGGCGGATCGAACCAGAACCGCCGCTCAGTCGGGAAATCCGCCGCCATTCGGATATCGGCGATCAGGAACTTGTCCTCGAAGGTGACGCCGGAAAACTTCAGGCCGAGCATATCGCGCGTGTTCGAGCGCGCGCCGTCGGCGGCGATCAGCCAGTCGGCATCGAGCTTATAGGCACCGTCGGGCGTATCGATGGTCAGCCGCACATGATCGTTATGCTGCTCGAGACCAATGAGCCGGTTCTTCCAGCGTAGCTCAATGGCGTCCAATTCGTCGACGCGCTCGACCAGCGCCTTCTCCAGATAGAACTGCTGCAGGTTGATGAAGGCCGGCATCTTGTGGCCCTCCTCCGGCAGCAGATCGAAGGCGAACACCAGATCGTCGCCGTGAAACACCTTGCCGAGTTTCCAGGTCACGCCTTGCGCGACCAGTTGCTCGCCGACGCCGAGGCGGTCGCAGATTTCGAGCGTCCGTTTCGACCAGCAGATGCCGCGCGAGCCTTCGCCGATGCGGTCGGCGTCGTCGATCAGCACCACCGGCACGCCGCGCTGACCGAGATCGATCGCCGCCGCCAGCCCGACCGGGCCGGCGCCGACGACGACCACCGGCCGGCGCACAACGTCGCGCGCCTCCTGATCGGCACTGCGCCGGTAGTCGTAGCGGTAGATGGTCTTGCGAACGGCCGATATTGTCATGTCGAACATGTGGCCCCTTCCCTTTAACGGGAAGGGGCGCGCCTCGTTAAAATCCTGCGATCAGAACTCTCGACTCATTTTGCTGTCCAGCGAGTAGTCGCCGCTGCCGCGCACCATGAAGACGAGCGCGACGGCCAGGATCAACAGCGAGTATTCAAAGCCTTGCGCGGTCCAGAAGAAGCCTTTGGCCGAGGTGAACCAGACCGCATTGAGCATGAACAGCGCAACGCCGAACGCGGCGACGCGGCTGAACAGCCCGAGCACCAGACACAGCCCGCCGACCAGTTCGACGAGAATGACAAGGGTGAGCCAGACGGCGCCCGGCTTGTAGCCGATGCTCTCAAAAATCTGGGTGAAGCGCGCAAAGCCGGCGCCGCCGAACCAGCCGAAGGCCTTCTGACAACCGTGCGGAATGAGAATGAGGCCCAGCATGATCCGCAGCATCGGCAGCATGAACGGATCGAGCCTGGCGTAGAGCGGGCCAAGCGCCGGGACGTAAAGCCGATTGGAATTCGTCGTCATAGTCTCCCCCTGATGATTTTATCAACGCCACCTCACGCGGGCGGCTATCATCAGATTAACACGCAGACGGCCCCCGCGGGGAGACTTCCCTTTGCAGAAGTTGGGACAAGTCCCACCGACGCCCCGCGAAGTCCCGCTTCAACCTTGCAGCGCCGCCCACAACTCGCGGTCGCGCTGCGCCGTCCAGATCACCGGCCATTCGATGCCGCGCGCCTCGTCATAGGCGCGCGCGACGTTGAACGGCAGGCAGTGCTCGTAGATGGCGAAGTTTTTGAATTTCGGGTCCATCGCCAGCCGGGCGAAGTCGAAGGCGTCCTTCAGCGAACGGCCCTTGGCGACGCTGTCCTTGACCGAGGCATACAGCGTCGAGATGAAGTCGCTGGTCATCTCGATGCCCTCGGCGACCATTTGCGGCGTACCGAGCGCGGCGCCGCGGCCAGGCACCAGCGCGTTCGCCTTCAGATCGGCAAGCCGCGCCAACGTCGCCGGCCAGTCGGTGAAATGCGCATCGCCGCAATAACAGGCCGAATTGTACTCGACCAGATCGCCGGAAAATACCACGCCGGCATCCGGCACGGCGGCGATGACATCGCCGGCGGTGTGGCCGCGGCCGATATGCATGATCCGCACTTCGCGGCGGCCGAGGAAGACCGACATCTGATCCGGGAAGGTGATAGTCGGCCAGGTCAGGCCGGGAATGCTTTCAACGGCGCGGAACAGCCGCGGGAAACGGCCGATCTCGGACTCCATATCCTGCTGGCCGCGTTCCGCGATCATGGCGCGCGCGCTGTCGGAGGCGAGGATTTCGGCGCCCTTGAAAGCCGACGCGCCCAGCACGCGCACCGCGTGATAATGCGTCAGCAGGACATATTTGATCGGCTTGTCGGTGACCTTGGCGACGCGCGCGATCAATTCCTCGGCCATGGCCGGCGTCGCCTGCGCGTCGATCACCATTGCGCTGTCGTCACCGACGATGACGCCGGAATTCGGATCGCCTTCGGCGGTGTAGGCGTACAGCCCCGGCCCGAGCGCGTCGAACGAGACTTTCTTTTCGCCGAGATCGGCGGTGGACGCAAAACCCTTAAGCGACATCGTTACACCTCCCGACCAAGCCATGCATCAAGTGACCATGCACCGCCGCCACGCACAAGAAAATGGAAAACCACGATCGACCAGAACAGTGGATATTCGATCCCGCGATTTTCCCAGTTGAAGCCGAATTGCCAATGATAGGTGACGATGGCGACGACGAGGAAGCCGATGATCGGCAAGGCGGCAAGCCGCGTCAGAAACCCGACCCCCAAGGCCAGCCCACAGAACAATTCGACCGCCCCGACCGTATAGGCCCAGAACACGGCATTGTCGAAGCCGACGCTGCGGAAGAATTTGGCGCTCGCGGCGATATCGCCGAACAGTATCTGGTAACCGTGAACCGCGAGCGCGCCGCCCGCCATGACGCGGATCAGCGGCTCGGTCACCGGCGCGAGCGCGCGATAGAATTGGCCGAGCAGTGGAAATAGCAGACGCGGCGCGGACGGCATGGCGAAGCCTCCTTCAGCGACGCGCATACTTTACCACATCCTGGTCGATGGCGCCGAATATGGAATGGCCTTCGGCGTCGCGCATCTCGATGCGGATGCGGTCGCCGAATTTGAGGAACGGTGTCACCGGTTTGCCCTGTTGCAGCGTCTCGACCGTGCGCAATTCGGCGATGCAGGCATAGCCGAGCCCGCCCGCGGCGATCGGCTTGCCCGGTCCGCCATCGGCATCGCGATTCGATACTGTGCCGGCGCCGAGGATGGTGCCGGCGGAAAGCGCGCGGGTCTTGGCCGCGTGCGCGATCAAGGTCGGGAAATCGAAGGTCATATCGTCGCCGGCAACCGGCCGGCCGAACGGCTGGCCGTTGATGAAGGACAACAGCGGCAGCTTGACCTTGGCGCCGTCGAAGGCCGCGCCCAGTTCGTCCGGCGTGGCCGCGACCGGCGTAAAGGCCGACGCGGCCTTCGACTGCACGAAGCCGAAACCCTTGGCGAGTTCGGCGGCGATCAAGTTGCGCAGACTGACATCATTGACTAGCATAATCAGCTTGATGGCCTGCGCCGCTTCTTCGCGGCTGGCGCCCATTGGCACATCGCCGAGAATGACGACGACTTCGGCTTCGAGATCAATGCCCCAGGCCTCGTCGCCCAGGGGGATGGAATCGCACGCCCCTAACATGACGTCGGAGCCGCCCTGATACATCAGCGGATCGGTCCAGAACGAAGCCGGCATCTCGGCGCCGCGGGCCTTTCGTACCAGCGCGACATGATTGACGTAGGCCGAGCCATCGAGCCACTGGTAGGCGCGCGGCAACGGCGCGGCGCACTGATGCGGCTCGAACGGCAGGACATCGCCCTCGCCCCGCTCCAGGCCCGCGGCAATGGCGACCAGCGCCGGTGAGAGCCTATCCCAATCGTCGAGCGCCGCCTGCATGGTCGGCGCCACCGCCGCGACGTCGATGTAGCGCGTCAGGTCCTTGGAGACGACAACCAGATGGCCATCGCGGCCGCCCTTAAGCGAGGCAAGTTTCATCGATTAAGTCTCGCTTGTTGCGCTATTTCGGTTCGCGCCGCTTCGGATCGAAATGCTTGTTCAGCCCGCTCCAGCAGTCGGCGTAATTGCCCTGCAACGTATCGAGCGAGGCCGCATATCGGGTGACGCGCTGCCGGTAGCGCGTCTCGAACATGAAGGCGAGTGTATTGGTGAGCTTCACCGGCTTCAACTCGACATTGCTGGCGTGCTCGAAAGCGGCGGCGTCGGGGCCGTGCGGCAGCATCTGGTTGTGCAGGCTGAAGCCGCCCGGCACGAATCCTTCCGGCTTGGCGTCATAGACGCCGTACACCAGGCCCATGAACTCCGACATGATGTTGCGATGATACCAGGGCGGCCGAAAGGTGTTCTCACCGACCAGCCAGCGCTCCGGGAAGATCACGAAGTCGATATTGGCGGTGCCGGGCGTTTCCGACGGCGCCGTCAGCACGGTGAAAATCGACGGATCGGGATGATCGAACAGAATCGCGCCGACCGGCGAGTAGCGCCGCAGATCGTATTTGTAGGGATAGTAATTGCCGTGCCAGGCGACGACGTCGAGCGGCGATTGCGCGATCTCGGTCTTGTGCAGTTCGCCGCCCCATTTGACGAACAGCGTGTGCGGCCCCTCGACGTCCTCGAAAGCTGCGACCGGTGCGAGGAAGTCGCGCGGATTGGCGAGACAATTGGCGCCGATCGGCCCGCGGTCCGGCAGCGTGAAGCCGCCGCCGTAGTTTTCGCAGACATCGGCGCGAGCCGGCCCGTCGATCAATTCGCCGCGGAAGATGACGCCGCGCGGTAGGACGCAGATCTCGCCGGGCTCGA